>CAYFWA010001088.1:0-2302 GCA_964346625.1 uncultured Myxococcales bacterium | reverse complement strand
GGGGCGGGGGCCCCGCGGGGCGCGCGGCTGCGGCCACAGCGCAAATGGCTCGGCCGGATTGACAGTTTCTACCGAAACCGGTATCCCGCATCACAGTAAACAGGGTTCTCGATGGGCCTTGCCGTAGCGCCCGCCACTACGCAACCCCCGAGAGATGCCCCGTGAAAACCGAGCGACGTGATGGATGAGAACAACCAGACCCGGGTGAAGCTGACCGTGCTCAACGGAGGCGGGTGCCTCGCGCCGGAGCTCGCGTTCCTGCGCGGCGGACGAGCCAGGCGGGTGCGGGTGCCGGCCCTGTTCGCGCTGCTCGAGCACCCTCGACACGGCCCGGTGCTGTTCGACACGGGCTATCACACGCGATTTCTGGACTCCACGCGGCGGCTGCCCTACCGGCTGTATCGCTGGCTCACGCCGCTGTCCATGGCGGAGCGGGAAAACGCCGGCGCCCAGCTCGAGGCGCGGGGCATCCCCCAGTCGTCGGTGCGGTGGGTGGTGCTGTCGCACTTCGATCCCGATCACATCGGCGGGCTGCACGACTTCCCGCGCGCCCGGATCGTAGCCAGCGCCGTGGCCTGGCGCGCCGTGGCCGGCAAGACCGGCCTCGCGGCGCTGCAGGCCCGGCTGCTGCCGTCCCTGCTGCCTCCCGACATCGAGTACCGCCTGCGGCTGTTGCAACCCGACGAGCTCCAGCACGGCCCCGCCCTCGGGCCCTTTGCCGGCTCCTGCGATCTGTTCGGCGACGGCGCGCTGCGCCTGGTGGCGCTGCCGGGTCACGCGCCAGGCCAGCTCGGCGCGCTGGTGGCGTCCGACGACGGCCGCGAGGTGCTGCTGGCCGGCGACGGCTGCTGGACCCGCCGCGACCTCGACCAGGGCCCCGGCCCGCTGCACCCCCGGCTGGCCGCCGACTCCGCTGCTCAGCGCCGCACCTACGACGTCCTGCGCCGGGTCCAGCGGGAGACCGACTGGGTGGTGGTCCCCGCGCACTGCCCCGCCGCGGCCAGCGAGCTGGTGCCGGGCGGATTCGCGCCCAAGGCCGGATCACGCTGGTAGCGCCCGAATGACACCGAGGGCGCTCAGACTCGAGTTTCGCCCCGGGCATTGACCGCGCGGCGCTGCGCCGCGTCGCACCGCGCTGCGCACACCAAGGAGGCCCTCTTGTCCATGCAGTACCCCATCCCGTTGCAGATCGCCGGCGTGGGCCGGTACGTCCCCGAGCAGGTGATCCCCAGCACCGACCTCGACCGCCGCATGGAGCTGCGAGAGGGCTGGATCGAGGAGAAGCAGGGCGTCACCGAGCGCCGCTGGGTCACCGACGAGCGGGCCTCCTTCATGGGGGCCGAGGCCGCGCGCGAGGCGGTGCGCGAGGCGGGGCTGGCCCTCGCGGACATCGACCTCATCCTCAACGCCTCGGGCTCGGCCGAGCAGGCCATCCCCGACGGCGCGCCCTTCATCCAGCAGCAGCTCGGCCTCGGCGACTCGGGCGTGGCCTGCATGAGCCTGCACACCACCTGCCTGTCGTTTCTGTCGGCGCTGGACGTGGCCACCAGCCTCATCGCCACCGGCCGCTACGCGAACATCCTCATCGTCTCGGCCGAGATCCCCTCGGTGGGGCTCAACTGGACCCACCCCGAGAGCAGCACCCTGTTCGGCGACGCCGCCGGCGCCGCCGTGGTGCGACGCACGCCGGCCGGCGAGCCCAGCGCAGTGCACGCCGCGCGGCTGGAGACCTACGGCGTGGGCGCCGAGCACACCGAGATCCGCGGCGGCGGCACCCGGCGCCACCCCAACCTCGAGACCACGCGGCCCGAGGACAACCTGTTTCACATGGACGGCCCCGCCGTGTTCAAGATGGCCATGGAGCACGCGCCGGTTTTTTTGGAGCGGCTGCTGCCCGGCTTCCAGCGGCAGGTCGCAGAGCTCAAGCTGGTGATCCCGCATCAGGCCAGCAAGCTGGCCCTGGACTCGCACTACTTCCTGGGCATGACCGAGGCCCAGGTGGTCCGCACCATCCACAAGTACGGCAACTGCGTGGCGGCCTCCATCCCCATCACCCTCTACGAGGCCATCCACGACGGCCGGCTCGAGCGCGGGGATCGGGTCCTGCTGCTCGGCACCGGCGCCGGCCTGTCCTTCGGCGGGGTGGTGCTGACCTACTGAGCCGATTGACGTGACGTGACCCGACGTGACCCGACCCGATGTAATGGGCCGCGCTGAGCAAGACCGAGACCGAGACCGAGACTGAGACCGAGAAAGGCGAGCCGCAGCCCCGCGCCACGCCGGCCCACGCCGATTGACGTCG
>CAYFWA010001087.1:0-2306 GCA_964346625.1 uncultured Myxococcales bacterium | reverse complement strand
TGGTCCTCTACGTCAAGTGGTCCTCTACGTCAAGTCAACGCCTTCCAGGCCTGCACCAAGACCGCCGCAGCGCGATGGGCGTCCTCGGCAGTTGTCGCTCGCCCGAGCGAGAGGCGAACCGAGCCGAGCGCTTCGGTCGAGGGGAGCCCCATGGCAAGGAGCACCGCCGAGGCGGACTCGCCGCTTTCGTGGCAGGCCGAGCCGGTCGATGCGGCGATCTCGGACGTGGCCGCGAGCATGGCGCTGCCGCGCACACCAGGGAACCTCACGTTCAGCGTGTTCGGCAGTCGCAGCGTCTCGTGACCGTTGAGCTCGAGCCCGGGGATCTGTTCCTGCAGCAGCGACCACAGCTCGTCTCGCAGGGCACGGACGCGCGCCGACTCCTCGGCGAGCGAGGCCGCCGCGATCTCGCAAGCCGCACCGAGCCCGACGATCGAGGCCACGTTCTCGGTGCCAGGCCGCAGGCCTCGCTCGTGACCCGCGCCGCGCAGCATCGGCTCAATGACCACACCGCTGCGGACGTACAGGGCGCCCACACCCTTGGGGGCGTAGAGCTTGTGCCCGGCGATGGACAGGAGATCCACGCCCAGCTCGTCGACCCACACTGCGACCTTGCCGACCGACTGCGCCGCATCGGTGTGGAGCAGAGCTCCCGTTTCATGGACGGCCGGGGAGACATCGGCGACCGGCTGGAATGTGCCGGTCTCGTTGTTGGCGTGCATGAGCGTCACGAGCGCGGTCTTCTCGGTCAGCGCCTGGCGCACGTCCTCCTCGCGGACGCGGCCGGTATGGTCCACGCCGAGCCAGGTGACCTCGGAGCCGCGCCGTTCGAGCAGCCGGCAGGGATTCGCGGTCGCCGGGTGCTCGATGACGGACGTGACGACGTGCGCCCGGTCCGGGCGGGAGGCCTCCGTGCCCCGAATCGCGAGGTTGTTCGCTTCAGTGCCGCCTGAGGTGAACACGATCTCCGAGGGCGCGGCGCCAACGAGGGAGGCGACCTGAACCCGCGCCGTTTCGACCGCGTCGTGCGCCCGCCGGCCGTAGACGTGACCGCTCGACGGGTTGCCGAAGTGTTCCCGGAGGTACGGCAGCATCGCGTCCACCACCTCGGGTAACAGCGGGGTGGTCGCGTTGTGGTCGAGGTAGATGGGATCCTTCAAAACACCAGGACCCGGTCGGCCCACAGGGTCCACTCGGTCAGCTCGTCGAGGGTGCTGCGCTTGGTCCCCTCGGCCAGCTCGTCGGGAGCGATCCCCCGGGCGTCCATGCAGGTGCCGCAGACGGCGATCTCACCCTTCTTGTTGGTGACCGCGCGCAGCATGCGCTCGAGGTTGTAGTAACCGTTCGGGGTCTGCTGGCCGGCCTTGGCGCAGCTCGCCGCATCCCCCATGAGGAACATGCGGATCTGTTGCCCCTCTTGCTTGGCGAGCGAGTCGGCAAGGCGCAGCCCGTTGTAGCTCCGCTCGGTGCCATAGGGCGGGTCGTTGAGAATGAATAGGGTCTTGCTCATGAATCTGTCTCCTTCATTGTCACTTCGACAGGCAGGCCACGGGCGCGCCAGTCGGGAACTCCTTCTTCCATGCGAATCGCCTGAAACCCCTTGGCGCGCAGCGCCTCGACGGCCTGTATGGCCAGCACGCAGTATGGGCCGCGGCAGTAGGCGACGATCTCCCGGTCGCGCGGCAGGTCGGCGAGCCTCGCCTCGAGCTCGCCGAGCGGGACCGAGACCGCGCCCGGGATGTGGCCTGCCTCGAACTCCTCGGGTGGACGAACATCGAGCAGGGTTGCCTCGCCGCTGCGGATGCGCTCGACAAGAACGTCTCGATCGACGGGCTCCATCCCGCCCCGAGCATCGAGAAACTCTCGGGTGACGGCCGCGATCTCGAGCAGGCGCGACTCGGCGAGAGTACGCAGCTCCCGGTAGAGGCTGCACACCCGCTCGTCGGCGAGCCGGTAGGTCACGTACAGCCCGTGCTTCTCTGTTACGACGAGACGTGCGGCCCTAAGTACCTGCAAGTGCTGAGAAGTATTAGCGATCGACTGCCCGGCTTCGTTGGCCAGGGCCTCGACCGTTCGTGGGCCCTGGCAGAGCAGGTCCAAGAGCTCGAGCCGGCGGGGGCTGGCCAGGGTTTTCCCGACCCGTCCGAGCTGCTCGTAGATAGCGTCCTTGAACTGGCGACCCGAAGATGGCATGAATGCTCCTGATCTGTTGCTCAACAGACTGCTTGAATAGTACATCGCTCCCTCGATGTCAACCACCGGTCAAGCGCCCGTTCAACCACCGGTCAAGCGCCCGTTCAACCACC
>CAYFWA010001086.1:0-2309 GCA_964346625.1 uncultured Myxococcales bacterium | reverse complement strand
CTCCTCGCTTCTTGACAGCATTGCGCCTCGGCGCCCTCGGTGCGTCGAGCTTATTTTTGCGCGAGCCCTTAGGGTGGCGCCGTCGTGTCCCCGCACGAAGGTGGACAAGGGGCGATCCAGCAGCTCCGCCATGGCCGCGTCGGCTTCGTCCAGGGTCTTTCGTATCTGGGGGAAGGCCTGACGCAGATCCTCGAGCATACCGACGTACTGGCTCCCCTGGCCGGGGAACAGGAAGGCCATGCGCGGGGCCGGGCCCTCGCCCAGGTGGACGCCGGCGCCCGAGAGCTTCAGCCGGCCCTTGCCCGTGTCCAGAAACGTCTCGAGCCGCTCGAGGGCGGCCGCGAGCTCGGCTTCGTCGCGGGCCACCAGCGCCACCCGGTGGGCGAGGTGGTCTACCGGCTGGCCGTACTCTCGCGCCAGGGAGCCGAGGTCTCGCTGGCTCGCCTGCTCGGCGAGGCGGCGGACGGCCGCGCGCAGCCCGGCGCGATCCGCGGCGCCCAGGCGCAGCAGGGCCACCTCGGGCAGGGCCACCGGCTCGGCGGGGGGCGCGGAGCTCCGATCGACCAGCGGGCCGGGCTCTGCCGTGAGCGCCTTCGGGGTGTTGTCGATGGTGTTGCTGTCGATGGTGTTGCTGTCGATGGTGTTGCTGTCGATGGTGTTGCTGTCGATGTCGATGTCGGTGGTCGTCGTCGCCTCGGCGGGTGTGGTGGAGCCGGAGGAGGCCGAGGCCGCCGCCGACGCGCCCGGCGTCGGCGCGGAGCCCGCCGGGGCGCCCGCGTGGCCACCGACCTGGCTCCGCCCGGTCTCGAGGTGACCGTGCTCTTCGAGCACGGCGTGGAAGTTGGTGCCGCCGAAGCCGAAGGCGCTCACCCCTACCCGGCGGGGTATGCCGCGGAGGGGCACCCAGTCGGCCAGCTCCGTCTGTATGCGGATGGGCAGATCCGGCCGTTGCAGCGCCTGGTTGGGCTCCTCGTAGTTCAGGCTCGGAGGGAGCTTGCGGGACTCCAGGGCGCACACGGCCTTGACCAGGGAGGCGGCCCCGGCGGCGCTTTTGAGGTGACCGATGTTGGACTTCACCGAGCCCACCGCCACCGGGTCGACGCCGGCGGGGCGCTCGGGGGCCAGCAGCCGACACAGGGCCTCCACCTCGGCCGCGTCTCCCACCGGCGTGGCGGTGCCGTGGGCCTCCACGAGCCCGAGGGTGCCGGGTGAGACCTGCGCGTCGGCGTAGGCTCGGGTGAGGGCTTGGAGCTGGCCATCGGGGTTGGGCGCGGTGATGCTTCGGGCGCCCCCGTCGGAGCTGGCACCCAGGCCCCGGATCACCGCGTGGATGTGGTCGCCGTCTGCTTCGGCGTCGGCGAGGCGTTTGAGCACGAGCACGCCGGCGCCCTCCCCCATGACGAAGCCATCGGCGCCGGCGTCGAAGGGGGCGCTGCGGGTGGCCGACAGCGCGCGGGTCTTACAGAACTTCACGAAGGAGCCCACGCTCATGTTGCGGTCCACGCCGCCGGTGATCACCAGGTCGCACTCGTTCATGCGCAGGGATCGGACCGCCGCGTTCACGGCGGCCAGGGAGGCGGCGCAGGCCGCGTCCACCGTGTAGTTGGGGCCGGTGAGCCGGTAGGCCGCCGCCACGCGCCCGGCCACCACGTTGGACAGCTCTCCGGCCATGGTGTCCTCGGTGATGGTGGGCTGGGTGGCCTGGAGCTGCTCGCGTAGCTCGGACAGCAGCGCCTCGCGGCCCTCGGCGCCCAGGGCCTCGAGGCGCGCGGAGCCCCGCAGCGCCCGTTCGAACAAGGTAAAGGCCAGGCGGCTGGCGGTGCCGTCGCGCAGGTCTCCGCCCATGGAGTTGCCCAGGATGACCCCGCAGCGGGACCGGTCGAAGTCGCGCTCTAGCAGCCCGGCGTCGGCGAGGGCCTGCTGGGTCACCTCCAGCGCCAGGATCTGCGTGGGATCCAGGCTCCGCGCCACGCTCGGGGGGATCCGCCAGGTGCGCAGCCGCACGTCGAAGTCCTCCAAAAACCCGCCGATGCGGCTGTAGCTGCGGTCGGGCGCGGCGGGGTCGGGGTCCCAGAACACGGCGGGATCCCAACGCCGCGGGGGGACGTTGCCGATGGAGTAGACGCTCTGGCAGAGGTTTTGGAAAAACTCGCCGACGTGGGCGGCGCCCGGGAGGCGGGCCCCCAGGCCGATGACGGCGATGGCGTGTTCTGCTTCGCTCATGCGATTTCTCTCCGCAGGCTGCGACGGTCGTGGTGTTCGATGGTCGCGGTGTTCGATGGTCGCGGTGTTCGATGGTCGCGGTGTTC
>CAYFWA010001085.1:0-2310 GCA_964346625.1 uncultured Myxococcales bacterium | reverse complement strand
CCGCCTCGCGGGCGGCCTGCAGCGCGTGCCAGGCCTGCTCCTCGGCCTCGACCTCGTCCGGGGCTCGTACCCGGGCCGCGGCCCAGCCCCCCTGGTCGCTGCCCGAGCCGATGTAGACTACGACGTGGGGGCCGGACCCGTCGACCCAGGCCGCGAAGGGGGCGTGGCAGCCTGCCTCGAAGCGGGCCATCAGCCGGCGCTCCAGGGCCACGGCGCGGTGGGTGGGCTCGTGGTCGAGCTGCTGGCGCACGTAGTCGGTGACGGCGCTGCCCTCCGGGGTCTCCACGCCCAGGGCGGCCTGTCCCGGGGCGGGGATCCAGCCGGTGGGATCCAGGGCGAAGGCCGAGAATCCCTCGGCGGGGAGCCCGAGCCGGTGCAGCCCGGCCCGCGCCAGCAGGATGGCGGCGAACTCCCCGTCGCGCAGCCGCTGCAGCCGGGTGGGGACGTTGCCCCGCAGAAGCTGGGGAGACAGGTCCGGGGCGTAGTGGGCGAGCAGGGACTGCCGGCGCAGGGAGGTGGCGCCCACCGCGCCGCCGGCCCGCACGGGCAGGGCGCGGTCGGGGGCGAGCCAGTCGGGGTGCACCAGCAGCACGTCCTCCACCGGTCCCCGGGGCGGCACCGCGGCGAGGGCGAGCCCCGGGGTGCGTGCGGTGGGTAGGTCCTTGAGGCTGTGCACCGCCACGTGCGCGTCGCCGTCGAGCACGGCGGCCTGGATCTCCTTGGTGAAAAAGCCCTGGTCGGTGCGCCCCTGCAGGGCCACGTTGCGCAGGCGATCGCCCTTGCTCTTGACCACCTTGAGCGCGGTGGGGTGCGCCAGGCGGTCCGAGACGTACTCGGCCTGCCAGCGCGCGAGCTGGGAGCCGCGGGTGCTGATCTCGATGGGGTCGGGAAGGGTCATGCGTCCTCTTCACTCATTCGGGCTCCGGATCCGGATTTACGAGGTCCTTCACGTCGCGAAACACGGCGTTGGTGTAGTTGCGCACCAGGCCCTTGAGCTCGGACTCCAGCCGGGCCCGCTCGCTCGCCGTCAGGTCTGGCACCGCGGCGTCGAGCACCTTGGGGATCTCCACGCGGATGTAGCGCTGGTGCCGCTCCTGGGTGCGGCGCAAAAGCAGGGTGAGGTGCCGCTCCTGACAGAAGGCCTCAAGCTCCTCCACGGCGCGGGTGACCCGCTGGCGCACGTGGGTGATGTCGGCCCAGGAGGCGAGCTGGCGTCGGGTGGCCGCCTGCTGGATGGTCTCCAGGTCGGCGATCTCGGCGCGGGTGGGGCGCAGCCCCGGCTCTACCTGGGCCGGGATGCCCAGGTCCAGCAGCAGCACCGGCGGCGCCCCTTCGCGGGGTCGGACGTGCTCGGCGCGCACCGCGGGGCTCGGCGCGGCGGTGCAGACGATGGCGCCGTCGGCCTCGGCCAGCAGCTCCGGCAGCCGCGCAAGCGGCTCCACCTTCGCGTCGCCCACCCAGCGGACCCCGGGGGAGCGGTTGCACAGCACCGGTGAGACGTCCGCGCGGCGCAGGGAGCGCACCACCTTCTCGCCGATCTGGCCGAGGCCCACCACCACCACGTTTTGCGCCTCGCGGCGGTGGGTGAGCAGGTAGTCCACGGCGAGGTCGTGGACCCCCCGCGGCCCGGCGCCAGTGAGGTCGATCTGGTGGGTGTCGCGGGTGAGCCGCCCCACCACCTTGCCCACGCCGTTGAGCACCGGGGAGGCGGTCTGCTCGGCGCGGCTGCGCTCCAGGGCGCGGTGGAGCTGGGCGGCGATCTCGTGCTCGCCCATCACGAAGGACTCGAGACCGGCGGCCACCTCGAACAGGTGCCGCGCGGCGTCGGCGCCCACCCAGACGTAGGGGACGAGCTGGCTGATCTCCTCCTCATCCTCGAGAGCGCCGATGTCGCGGCTGATCATCTGGGAGCGCAGGACCTCGGCGATCCAGCCCGGCTCCGATCCGGTGGCGATCCACTCGGTCCGGTTGCAGGTGTCGAGGCAGGCCAGCCCGTCGGCGATCTCGGAGCGCCGGAGCTGCAGCGCCAGCTCCCGCCGCTCGTCGTCGGTCAGCAGCAGGCGGTCCCGCTGCCGGGCCGGCGCGCGCCGGAAGTCCACCCCCACCACGGCCAGGGGCAGCGGCGGTGATTCTCGCTCGAGGTCGCTCATCGGGCTCACGAGCATAACGAAAATGGGGCCTGAGTAAAAATGGGCCTCGCTCTACAAATGGGTCTCGCTCTACAAATGGGCCTCGCTCTACAAATGGGCCTCACGCTACAAATGGGCCTCACGCTACGCGGTTGGTTACAGCGTCGTCTACAGCGTCGTC
>CAYFWA010001084.1:0-2313 GCA_964346625.1 uncultured Myxococcales bacterium | reverse complement strand
TCGCCTGGTCGAGGGTGCCGAGCAGCACCAGCAGCGTCGAAACGGCCAGCAGAACTACCGTCAGCCGCAGCGAACCGAATGTATGGAAGACTTTTTTCACCGATTGAAATTTCGTCCAGTTCCTCACGCATTGCAAGTCGATCCGATCAATTTTTCGGCCATGGCGCAAGCGGTCGCGAAGTTGGCGGTGTCGGCCTTGCCCTGCCAGGCGATATCGAAGGCGGTGCCGTGATCGACGCTGGCGCGGATGATCGGCAGGCCGATGGTGATATTGACCGCATCCGCGAAGCCGTGGAGCTTCATCGGGATGTGCCCCTGATCGTGATACATGCAGACCACCGCGTCATACTCGCCCTTGGCCGCCTTGAGAAAGAGTGTGTCGGGGGCGATGGGGCCGTGGGCGTCGATGCCGCGCTCCCGCGCCCGCTCCACGGCCGGCCCGATGGCTTCGATGTCCTCGCGCCCGAAGGCTCCATGCTCCCCGGCGTGGGGATTCAAACCGGCCACGGCGATACGGGCGCGGCCCCGCAACCGGGTGGTGGGTGCCACGCTCAGCTCGATCACTTCCAGCACCCGCTCGGTGGTGACCCGCCGAATCGCCTCGGCGAGCGAGACATGCGTGGAGACGTGGGTGACGATCATCTTCGGCGAGGCCAGCATCATGGTGTAGCGCTCGCTCCCGCAAAGACCGGCGATGAGTTCGGTATGCCCCTGAAAATCGGGATGAGCGCCGCGGCTGGCCTCCTTGTTGATGGGCAAGGTGACAATGCCCGCAACCTTGCCCGCAAGCGCGTCGAGCGTGGCCTGCCGCACATACTCCACCGCGGCCGCGCCGCAAGGGCCGCTGATCCGGCCGACCGTGATATCCCCACGCTGCAACAACCCGGCGTCGATGACCTTGAGGGCACCCCCTGCCGCCGCCTCCTCCGGCCCGGCCACCGCCTGGATAGCGACGTCCAGCCCCAGCGTTTCGCGGCACAGCTCGAGGGCCGGCAAATCGCCGTAGGCGACCGCTCCGGCGGGGAGCGTGCCCGCCGCGGCGGTGCGCAATAAAATCTCGGGGCCGACGCCGCAGACGTCGCCGATGGTGATGGCCAGTGGTTTTTCCATATTCTTCAAGGGATTTCGAGGAGATCGGGCGGGCCCATGCCGCCGGATTTCGTGGTTAGAGTAAAGACCCGACTTCCCCCGCCCTCAACCGGGAACCGCAGAATTCCCATCCCGGGAGCGGGGCTGCCCAGCACATGTGCCGTCCGCAGGCCGAGGGCATGGACCAGTTGGGTCGCCGTCTGCCCGCCGAAGACGAGGCAATCGGGAAAGCCCGTTTCGCGGATCACTCCGGCGGCGGTTTCGGCGAGGCATCGTCCGAGTTCGCCATGCGCGGCCGGGGTCATCTCGCGGCGGGGTCCGGTGTGGACGAGCACCCGGTGCCCCCGCGCCAGCGCCTCCCGCGCCCGTCGGCGAAGGCTGGAGAAATCCCCGCCTTGCGGGGCGACAATCCACTCGGCGGCCCCGTGGATTCGCGCCAGTTCCAATTGCTCCAGCGAGCGCGGATGCATGCTGCCGGAAACGACGAGCGAAGGGACGCGCCACGACAATTCCGGTCGCGGCCCGCCGCGACCCGCCATCTCCGGCAGGTGCTTGGCGAATCCTCCGGGGCCGGCCAGCAGGAGGGGGCCGGGGATCGACGCGAGTCGCCCGGCCACCCGCAGCAGATCCTCCTCCGTCTCGCCGTCGAAGACATGGCAACCCGGCGCGAAGGTTGCGGGAAAGTCCCCGCGCCGGATCGCGGCGAGCGAGTGCAGGCACACCGCTTCACCAAAGGCCGGACGCACCATCTCCAAAACCGAGCTTTCGGAGACGGGGCTCTCCGGATCCCGCGCGAAAGCGGTGGCCGCCACCGGCACCCCGTCCACCAGCAACACACCATCGCGGACAGTGCGCCCGGCCTCGGGCATCGCGGGCACGTAAAAAACGGGCCGCTCCGGCCAACGCCCGGCCAGCGCCCGCAGCTCCGCCGCGATATTGCCGCGCAGAACCGAATCGGTCTTCTTGTAGATCATGGCCGGTGCGGCCCCGGCCCATGCATCCAGCACGCGCCGCACCCGCCCGGCGGCCTCCCCGGGGCGGCAGTGCCGGCTGTCCGTATTCACGACCACCTGGTCAGCTCCCGCACCCGCGGCCTCCCCGGGTTCTCCGCAGCCGGTGGCAAGAATCACGCTCCAGCCATCGCGCACGGCGGGGGCGCTCGAATCCACCGCCCCGGTCAGATCATCCGCCAGCAGCAGGCAAGCGGTTTCCGTATTCATTGAA
>CAYFWA010001083.1:0-2315 GCA_964346625.1 uncultured Myxococcales bacterium | reverse complement strand
GGCGCGGCGAAGGCCGGGACGCGCCCGGCACCTGCGCGCGACGCAGACGGTGGGAGCACGGGCGCGGCGGTGCGCCGCATCTCGCCGGGGTCGACGAGCCCCCGGCGAGCGGCGCGGCGGCGCGGCGCGGCCCGGCGCGCGGCACGCCGCGCTTCTGCTCGGCCCGCGGCGTCGCCGTTTCGCTACGAGAGCGTGGTCACGGCCCGGCGTTTCCCCGAGCGGGTCTTTCGCTCGGATCGGTCCCTTTCCGTGGTGGACCGGGTGCGGCTGCGTACCCTCGCGCCGCGCACGGTGCCCGAGGCGCTGTGGGAGAGCGCGGGGGTGTTCGTCCAGCAGACCAACCACGGGGGCGGCTCGCCGGTCCTGCGGGGCCTGGTGGGACCGCAGGTGCTCATCCTCGTGGACGGCGTCAGGCTGAACAACTCCGTGTACCGCACCGGGCCGGTGCAATACCTCAACCTGCTGGACCCCTACAGCCTCGAGCGGTTGGAGGTGCTGCGCGGCCCGGGCTCGGTGCTCTACGGGTCGGACGCCATGGGGGGCGTCATCCAGGCGATCCCCGCCGCGCCGCGCCCCGTCTCCCGCGATGCGGGGCTCGGCTATCAGGGACGGCTGCTGGGGCGCTATGGCTCGGCGGACCGTAGCGGGGTGTTGCACGGGCGGTTTCAGGTCGGCTACGGGGGGCTCGCGGCTCTGGGGGGCTTTTCCTTCAAGACCCTGGATGATCTGCGCGGCGGTCGGGGAGTGGGGGTGCAGCCCTTCAGCGGCTATACGCACTACTCGGCCACCGGTCAGGTGGTCTACCGGTTTCGATCCGGCTGGCTGCACGGAAGCTCGGTGAAGCTCGGCTACCTCATGGGCCGGATCTACGACGCCGGCCGCACCGACAAGCTCGAGAGTCGGCGCTCACTGCAGATCTATGACAACGAGGACGACCTGCTGTACGCCCAGCTCCGGCTACGGCTCGCGCGGCTGCGGACGCGCGGCCGCCTGTCGCTTTCCTACCAGCACTTCTACGAGCAGAAGGACAACCGCACCGTGGCCGAGGATCTGCGCACGCCCCTTCAGACCACCCGGGACCGGACCCGGGTGCACACCGCGGGGGTGGATCTGAGCCTGGAGACCTACCTGTGGTCCGGCTGGCTGCGGCTGCAGTACGGGGGCATGTGGTACCGGGATCAGGTGGGCGCCGGCCGGTGGCACCGGGACGCTGGGCAGCCCTGGGCGCGACTGGCCCAGCAGCCCTACCCCGAGGGGTCCGCCTATCAGAACTGGGGGGCCTTCGCCGTGCTGCAGGCCTCGCTTCTGCCCCCGCGGTATCGCAGCCGGCTCCTGCTGGACGTGGGGTATCGGCTGCACGGCATGCGCGCAGACGCGCCCTCGCAGCCGGGGCTCCCCGCGGTGGGATTCTCCCAGCTCGGGCACGTGGTGAGCTCCAGCCTGCGCTACCGCTATGCGGATACCGCGCTGCTGGCGCTTTCCTTCTCCCAGGGCTTCCGCGCGCCCAACTTGTTCGAAGCCGTGATGCTCGGAGACACGGGGCAGTTTTTCCACATCCCCAACGCGGCCCTGGGCCCGGAGCGCTCCGACACCCTGGAGCTGATCATGCGGGGGCGCTTCGGTCGGGTGCGCGTGGGGTACGCCGTGTACGCGACCTGGCTCGAGGATCTGATCAAGCGCGACTTCACCACCTGGGAGGGCCAGGCGGAGGTGGGCGGCAAGCCGGTGACCTGGAACATCAACGCCGGCCGGGGCCTGCTATTCGGCATGGAGGGCTCGCTGCGGATTCGGCTGTATCGCGGGCTGTCGCTGTCCGGACACCTCACCTACACCTGGGGAGAGCAGTGGGTGGAGGGGGGCCTCGACCTGCCCCTGCGGTTGATCCCGCCCCTGTACGGGGTGGGGGTGCTGCGCTACGCGCTGCCGCGCTGGGGCAGCGTCCAGGCCTTCGCCGAGGCGTCGGTCCGTGGAGCCGGCCGGCAGCGTCGGCTCTCGCCCGAAGACGCAAAGGACAGCCGGATTCCGGCGGGGGGGACGCCGGCCTGGTGGACGCTGAACCTGCGGCTCGGAGCGCGGATCGGGAGGCACGTGCGCGTGAGCCTGGCGGCGGAGAACCTGCTCGACGCGCGCTACAAGTATCACGGCTCGGGCGTGTTCGCGCCCGGCACCCAGGTGGTGTTGACCCTGGAGTCGATGCTCTGACTAGATAGCCGTTCCAAATGCCAGATCACTTGCAATAAGGGCTCGTGCAAGAATAAGCTCGACGCACCGAGGCCGCCGAGGCGCCCGGCCCGCAAGGAGCGAGGAGGGCGAAT
>CAYFWA010001082.1:0-2316 GCA_964346625.1 uncultured Myxococcales bacterium | reverse complement strand
GGGGCAGTGGGCAGTGGGCAGTGGGCGGTGGGCGGTGGGCGGGCGCCGCCCGCGCGAAGCGGAGGCGGCGATCAGTGGGAACGTCCTTGGCCGGCGAGCGGCCCCAGAACAGACTGCTCTTTCACTGCGGCCGGTAGGAAACCGTGCGGCTGGCGGTGTGGCCGAAGATCTCGGGGTTGTACATCTCCGCGGCACGGGTGGGGGGAGCCACGAAGCGGCCCGGCGCGGTGACGCGAGCGAGGTAGCGGTAGGTGAGGGTGCCCGGCTGGGCGTAGTCGCGGAAAAACAGCGCCCGGTCGTCGCGCAGCTCCCGGTGATCGTAGCGGCTGGTCTCGCGCCAACCCAGCAGCGGCGTGGACTGGCGGCTGGCGGTGGCCAATGACGTGTCGATGGGCTCCAGGCCCGCGGGCAGCGGATCGTCCACCACCAGGTAGCGGCGCGCCTCGGGCAGGGTGACCTTCAGGCTCACCAGCACCGTATCGCCGAGCCGGGGGGGCCGCGGCCGGGCCAGCGGGCGCCCGGCCCGGTCGAGCACCTGCACGGTCTTTTTCACGGCGAAGCCGTGATCCCGGGGCTTGCGCGGAAGATCCCGGCGAGCGTAGCGCAGCCGCGCCACGTAGTACAGGGTGCCCTGGCCGCGCTTGGCCACCACCAGGTCCCGCGCCGCACGGCCGGCCACCCGCATGAGCTCCGCCATGGGCACCCGACGGCGCACGGGCTTGACCGAGCGGCCCTTGAACCGGGCCCGCACCACGCGGGAGCCCCCGAGCCAGATCCCGGCCTCGAAGTCGGGCACCTGCTTCTCGCGGATTTCGGCGAAGTCCCAGAAGGCCATCAGCGCCCAGGCGGCCTCCTGGGTGTTGCGAAAGCGCGCCTGCTTGCGGCCCTGCAGAAACCACCGCACCAGCTTGGTGATCAACGGATGCGCGGGCTTGGCGCGCAGCAGGGCCGACAGCACCATGGCCGTGGTTCGATCGTCCGAGTGCATCAGCACCTGGTAGCCCACGTGCAGCCCCTCCTCGGCGTGGGCCGTGGTGCCGTCGATCTTGAGGGAGTTTCCCATCTCGCGCACGAGCACCCCGATGGCCTTTTTCGCCGCGGCGTTGCGCTTGCCCCGCGTCAGGGTGGACAGCACCAGGGCCCGGGCGAACAGCGGCTGGTGCTCCCGCTTGGCATACAGCGCGAGCGCCTCCTTTGACACGTCGCGGCCGTGCAGAGCCAGGGCATACAGCAGAAAGGACTGGTAGGCGTACCCGTAGCGCCCCAGGCGGCGGGGCTCACGGACGTAGGGCTTTAGGTAACGGATCGCCCGCTTGACGGCTCTTTGCGGCACCGTCACGCCAGTCGCCCCGGCGGCGCGCCGGGCCCGGTGCAGCACGATCAAGGCGTAGGCCGTCGCCCAGGTCCAGGAGACCGAAGCCTTGGGCCAGTAGCCGAAGCCGCCGTCGCTGCGCTGCATGGACAGGATCCGCTCGAGCCCCACGCGCACCAACGTGCCCGGCTTGCGCGGCAGCTTCAGCGAGAAGCGATCGCCCAGCACCGCCACGGCGATGGCCGGCAGCAGCCGCGAGCTCACCTGCTCCAGGCAGCCGTAGGGGTAGCGCAGGAGCTGATCCATGCCGTCCTCCACCCCGGTGAGGGCGGTGGAGGCCAGGGACACCTCCAGCCCCCCCACGTCACGCCGCAGCCCGGCCAGCTTCTCCACCCCGTGGCGCACCGCCTTACGGGTCTCGCCCGAGACCGAGGACGCCTCGGGCACCGCGGGCCGGGTGACCCGCAGCGGCCACTCGAGCTGGTCGGTGACCCCGGCCCGCTCCACGGTGAACTGGAAGGTGGCCGTGCCCTTGCGGCGCGCCTCCAGGGCGAAGCGCACTTCCTGGGCGCGCCCCTTGACCAGGGGTACGCGCTTGCGTCGCGGACCGGCCAGCGCCACGGCCTCGCCGCGGATCCGGGCGGTCACCGTAGCGGTGCCCTTGGGCAGACCCGTGTTGTACAGCACCACCCCGGCCTTGGCGCGATCCCCCTCGCGCAGAAAGCGCGGCAGGGCGGGCAGGGTCAGCATCGGCAGATCCACCCGCAGCCGGGTGGCGCCGGTGCCGGCGGAGCGCTCGCGATCCACGGCGAAGGCCATGATGCGGTAAGCGGTGACGTTGTCCGGTAGCGTGAACCGCGCCGTGGCGGCTCCCTGGACGTCGGTGACCAGGCGATGGTGCCAGGCGGTGACCTTGAAGTTGCGACGGGGGCGCTTTTTCTGGCTGCGCCCCTTCATCCCGACCTCGCCAGCGCCGAAGCCCGCGCCACCCCCGCCCCCGCCCC
>CAYFWA010001081.1:0-2316 GCA_964346625.1 uncultured Myxococcales bacterium | reverse complement strand
GATGCCGGCCCTGACCGCGGAATGCGGGGTCCGATTGCCTCAGGGGGTCCTGCGCCTGCTCACCGCGGTCCTGGACACGAGCCGGGTGGCCCGCGAAACCAACCGGCAGCGCATCTACTTCGGTGTGGCCGGCGGGCTCATCCTCGCGGCCATGGTCTTCGGCACCTGGCTGTTTCTCTCTCGCGCCAGGCAGCGGCACCTGCAGACCGAGCTCCTGCTGGCCCAGGAGCGGGCGGCTCAGAGCGATACGTTGGCCCAGCTCGGGGCCGGGCTGGCGCACGAAACCAAGAACCCCCTCGGCGTGGTGAGGGGACTGGCCCAGGCGGTCGGGGACGCCAAGGGGGCGGACGCGGACGTCAAGCAGAAAGCCCACGAAATCGTCGACGAGGCAGATCGCACCGTGGGGCAGATCAACGCCTTCCTGCGGCTCGCCCGCCCGGTGGAGGCGAACCCTGAGCCTGTGGAGCTGGACCCCTTCATCGAGTCCTTCCTACCGCTGCTCCGGGCCGAGGGCGCCGGACGCTCCGTTAATATCTCGTACGAGCCCTCCGGTCTGAAGATACTGGCCGACGAGCAGCTTTTGCGTGGGTTGCTGCTGAACGTCGTGGCGAACGCGCTCCAAGCCTGCGGTGAGTCCGGAAAGGTATCGATCGTGGCCAAAGACGCTGAGGATGGCGTGACCCTGACCGTGCGTGACGATGGGTGCGGGATCGCACCCGAGGATCTGTTTGAGGTGACGAAGCCCTACTTCACACGCTTCGAAAACGGCTGCGGTCTCGGCCTGGCGATCTGCGACCAGGCCGCCCGGGCCCATGGCTGGACCCTGCACATCGACTCCACCCAGGGCAGCGGCACGACCGTCGCCCTCGCGGGAATCACACCCATCGGAGGGCGCCGTGGCTGAGCGCTCGGTCATCGCGGTGGTGGACGACGACCCGGGTCAACGTCAGATGCTGTCCCACGCCCTGGAAGCCGCGGGGTACGCCACCCTGCCCTGTCGAAACGGCGGGAAGGCTCTGGAGGCCGCCGACCGATCTGCCCTGATGCTGCTGGACGTGCGCATGCCGGGCCTCAGCGGCCTCGAGGTCCTCGAGCGTCTCCGCGGGAGCCGGCCGCAGCTCCCGGTGATCCTGCTGACCGCGTTCATCGATGTGCGTGATGCGGTCTCTGCCATGAAGCTGGGTGCGCTGGACTACCTGGAGAAGCCGGTGGACCTGGACGAGCTCATCGCAACGGTGGACGACGCCCTGGGAACCACGGGCCGCGCGGTGTCCGCCGACCACGAGAGGCTCGAGCTTCCGTTCGGAGTGGTGGCGGAGTCCAAGTCGCTGCGGGAGGTGTTCGCCCAGGTCTCCCGGGTGGCCGGTACGGACGCCACGGTGCTGATCCTCGGCGAGAGCGGCGTGGGCAAGGAGGTCTTGGCCGAGACCGTGCACTGGCTCTCTCCACGGACCGACAAGGCCTTCGTGCGAGTCAATTGTGCCGCGCTGCCGGAGAACCTCGTGGAGAGTGAGCTCTTCGGCCACGTCAAGGGCGCCTTCACCGGCGCCGACGCGGATCGCACCGGCCGGTTCGAAGAGGCAGACGGCGGCACCCTCTTTCTGGACGAGATCGGGGAGCTCCCCGCGGCCCTACAGCCCAAGCTGCTCCACGCCCTGGAGAAGGGTGTGCTGCGGCGAGTGGGCGGCGAGCACGAGCTCTCCGTGGACGTACGGGTCATCGCCGCCACGAACCGCGCCCTGGAGGAGGACGTCAAAGAGGGGCGGTTCCGGGATGACCTCTACTACCGACTCAACGTCTTCGCCGTGACCGTGCCGCCCCTCCGAGAGCGACCGGACGACATCCTGCCCCTGGCAGAGAAGCTTCTGGCCGACAAGAAGCTCCGGCTCGCGCCCGCCACCGACAGAGTCCTGATGAACTATTCCTGGCCCGGCAACGTGCGGGAGCTCGCCAACGCCCTGGAGCGCGCCTCCATCATGGCCAGCGGCGGGCTGATCCTGCCCACCGACCTGCCTCCGCAGCTCGTGGACGCACCTGTGGCCCCCACGGGTACGGTGCTCATCGGAGACATGCACGACATTCAGCGCCGCGCCATCCTCGAGGCCCTGGAGAAGACCGGCGGCAACAAGACCCGCGCCGCGACGCTGCTGGGGATCAGCCGCCGTAACTTGATCTACAAGCTGCGGGAGTACGGGATGTAGGCGGGGAGAAGGCCCCGCTCAGGAATAACCTGTTGGGCGCAGGGCGTCGAGGCGCCCGGGGGCCGCCGCAGGGGGCGGGAGTACGGGATGTAGGCGGGGAGAAGGCCCCGCTCAG
>CAYFWA010001080.1:0-2317 GCA_964346625.1 uncultured Myxococcales bacterium | reverse complement strand
CGGGCGCCTCGACGCCCTGACTTGCAGACCTTATTTTGACCCGCTCCCTTACACAGCCCACCCCGAGAGCTTCTGGATGGGGGAGCGATACCCCACCTGGGTGGCGCGCCCCGCGCAGGGCGGCAACGGCACCAAGGACGTGTTCTACTACGACGTGGACGCGCGGCAGGTGGTGCGCCTGGAGTCCACCGAGCCCGGGCACCAGTACTACCCCATCCACGCGGGCGACTACATCTACTGGGAGTGACGATCGCGACGGCGAGTTGTCCTGGGCGCGTTTTTACCCCATATCGTCGGGATCCCGGTGGAGCTCGCGAGCCAGCTTCTTGTAGCGGGCGAACCCCAGCACCTCGTCGAACCGTGGAAGCGCGGTCTTCTTGATCCAAGGCCGCAGCTTTCTGAGGCTTACGGTTCCGATTGCCGCGGCGGCGTCTTCGGCCAGCGAAGCGAGGGATCCCACGGGGTCCTTGTGCGGCAGCGCATGGTATCCGATGTCCGAGATGAACGAGAGCCGCAGCATCACCAGCGACCACTGGACGAGCTCGATCTGACGCTTCAGCGACACCGGGAGCTGGAGCCTGAGCTCTTCCAGGGTGATGAGGGGGGACGGATCCTCCTCGAGCTTGTTGCGCGTCCACCAGACGAGGTGCAGACCGGCGGTCCAGGTGCCGTCCCTCGAAACGCAGCGACCCGTGTATCCCCGCGCCAGGCTGAGCATGGCGAGCTCCGCTCGCGGGCCGCGCGTGGCACGGAGCTGGGCCAGTGACTCGACCTTCGTGTCGAGATCCCCGTACTCGGTCACGAGATTGACCACCCGGTCTCCGTTCAACACGCCAGCGTTTTCCTGCTGATAGAGCGCGGAGCCCGCCGCCTCGCGTGTTGTGATGACCTTGAGGTTGGTGTCGGGCCCGAAAAGACGCTGGTGAATTTGTTGCTCCGCCTGGGCGGATGGGAGCAGGAGGTCCTTCCGGGTGAGCCAAGCGCACGTGGTCTCATCAGGGCGCCGGAGAATGACGCGGTGCCGTACGCAGTATCCGAACGTCGAACCGAGAGAGCCCGCTTGCAGGGGATTGTACCAGCAGTTCGCGCAGGAGATGAGTGAGGACATCCTGGTCTCCCTGGGCTCCTAACCGAGGACGCTCGCAACAATCGCTCTGAGCTCTTCGCTCGTCCTCGAGTCGAGGTCCGAGAAGTCGGCGAGATGCTCGGCGTTCTCCTCGACGTACTGTCGCGCCCGGAGCACGTCGAAGACGTTCGGCCATTGGGCCCGGCCCTTGCCCGTTCCCTTCAGCCACTGCGTCAGCTCTTGCCGAGTGATGTGCCCGACCTCGTGCTGCTTGAGCAGGCGCGCGCTGGATTCGTACACTTTCCCTTCTTTCCCGGCGAAACGTTTCGCGACGTCTTCATCCTCGGTGAGCGAGAGATACGGTGATTCGCGCCCTGCTCCTCCGAGATACAAGATGTGGCGGACGACAGAGGGATCCGCGTCGGGACACGGCTCGCCCGGTGCCTCGGCGGCGTCGCCCCGGTACAGAGGATCCCTGGACGCCTTCTACTTTCGGTCGGTCGGGCTCATGTCGTCCTCTCCAAGCAGGAAAGAAGATAGCTGATTTTCTGGTGGTTTGCCACGGGGTGCCCACTGGTGCCGGCCTCGCGGGGCTTCGAGGTGTATCGGGCGGAGTAGGCGAGCGAGCACGAGCCATTCGCGCTGTTGGCAACAGTCCGAAGAACCAAGAACGCGCGAAACGGCGATGTGGCCGGGTGTCGGCGGCCTCTCAACGGCGCCACTGATGTAAAGTGGGCGAGAACAGAAGCCGCCTCGGTCGCCCGGGGGGGACGCGGCGGCCCGACCCCAGCAACCAGGCCGGATGGGGGGAGCCGATGCCGCGGTGCGCCGAGATTTTGCGCACTTGAGCGATATTGTGCCCTGGCGAAGCCGTTTGGCTCTTGGCCAGGCGCGCGGGGACCGTCGCAGGGGGCGGGGGGCTGGCGGGGCGCCGGGCGGAGGCCACAGCGCAAATGGCTCCCGTGACAGATCCATGGACGGGACGGTCGGGATGCGTTATGGGATCGTGATCGACCGACAGTTCCCGCCCGATGCGTCGCCAGGGCCACCCGGTGACGCGGCGCGCGAGCGCGGATCGCGGTGGGTGGAGCCAGGATCTTCATGCGACAGGTGCGTGGCACAAGTGGCGTGGCGCGAGGCGTGAGCCTGGGAAGGCGGAGCCTTCGGCCGGCACAGCGGCGCTTCTTTGCCCTGGGGAGACTGCGGTTGGTGGGGCGCTTGTCGGTGGGGCGATTGTTGGTGGGGCTGGCG
>CAYFWA010001079.1:0-2318 GCA_964346625.1 uncultured Myxococcales bacterium | reverse complement strand
GGTGTTGGGGGGTGTGACGGCTTCCCACCGCCGTCACACCCCCCAACACCCTCCCGCGCTCCCGCGACCTCACGCCGCAGTCCAGACCTCCGGGCTCCACGAGTCCATGGTCACGTACTCGATCCGATAGGGCGTGACCACCACCAGGACATAGTCCGGATCCTCGGGCCCCTGGAAGTAGTGGTGCAAAAACGACACCCAATGGGCCCGCTTGGCCTCCGCGTCGTCACGGATCTCCGCCGTGCCCTGCACCTGGACGTAGCGACGCGCCGTCTCGAGGCGGGTCACGCCGGTGGTGAGATGCACCTCGGGGTTGCGCCGGAGGTGGGCGACCTTGCGGGACTTGAGGTGAGTGGGAAAGGTGAGCCTGAGGTCGTCGGACGCGGTTGGTACCACGTAGCGCACCCACGGCTTGCCGTCCTCGGTCACGGTGGCAAAGCTGGCCACGCGGCGCTGGCGCAGCACGTCCAGGATCTTCTCGGTCAGGTCCGCCATGGGGTCACCTCCGTGGGGGGTCTGTGAGCGCTCCCACCTTCGACGTTGATAGCGCAGCCCGGCGCGCATCGCAAACCCCGGGCGGGCCGCCCGCGAGGGCTCGCTCGACCGAAGATCCGCGCACCCACCCCCGGCCCGTGCTCACCGGACACGGCGCCGGCCGCGCCCGGTCAGCCAGAGCCCCAGCAGCAGGCCAAAGGGCAGGCCGGGATCCCGGGGATGCCGCCCCGACGCGGGGGCCGAGGCCGGCCCCCGCGCCCCGGGGCGCAGGCCACAGTGGCAGCCCGATTCGGAGGCGCGCTTGCCCGAGGACGACTTGGCGTCGCTGTCGCCCGGCTGGGCGGAGGCGGGAGCGGCAGGTCGCTCGGTGAGCCGGTCGTCGGACGGGGGTCGGTACACCGCCACCCGCCGCTGGCCCCGGACCCCCTCCACGTCCCGGGCGTCCACCACCACGTAGTTGGTGCCGGGCGAAAGGGGCACCCGCGTGGCGAAGGTGAGCTGCCGCAGCCCTCCCTTGGGCCCGGGCTGGTAGTAGACCTTGTCCACTGCCGAGCCCTCACGTTCGGGGTTGAAGACCCGCACCCAGAGGTCCTGCACGCCGCGCTTGGCCGAGGCCTGGCCCGACACCTTCACGTCGTCCCCGGCCGTCACCTTCGGCACACCGGTCACGGCGACCTCGGGGGGCGTGGCCTGCCAGCGCGGGGTGAAGGCCTTGGCGGGGACCGCGGCGCTGCCGGCTTTCTTGGCGCTGCCGGCTTTCTTGGCGCTGTCGGCTTTCTTGGCGCTGCCGGCTTTCTTGGCGCTGCCGGCTTTCTTGGCGCTGCCGGCTTTCCGGGCGGCCTGGCTCGCAGACACGGGCGCGACCTCGGAGGCGCTCACGAACCCGAAGCGCCCCTGGGGCAGGCCCGTCACCCGTAGCCAGGACCCCCGCTGCGCGTCCACGGTCACCGGGGTCTTCGATTCCACCCGGCCCACCGGCGGCGCCTCGGGTCCGGCGAAGGCCACGATCCGAAGCGGGCCCGCGCGCGAGACCACCCGCCGCCGCTGGGCCTTCAGCGCAAAGCCGAGCTTCGGGGCGGGCAACGTCAAACGCGCCGCCAGGTCGCCGTCGAGCACGCGGTCGTACACGGTCAAAAGCATCCCCGGGGCCGCGTCACCACTTTTCTGCGGGAGCTTGAGCGCCAGGTGGGCGGTGGCGGTGGCCTGGGGTGCCAGGGCCGGCAGCAGCGCCCGCGCTCGGACGATCTTCACCCCCCCCACCGGCTCGGTGGCGTCCACGCGCACCTGCCGCGCCGCGCCCTTGCCCACGTTTTGCACCACCAGGTGCAGCCGGGCGCGCTCCCCGGGCCCGAGCCGGCCATCGCCGTTGCCGCCCTCCCGGTCGTCGATCTGCCAAGAGAGCCGAAACCGCGGCCGGGGTCGCTCCCGGATCTGCACCACCGCGCTCGCGGCGGTGAGGCCCGCCGCACCGCCCGCGTCGGCGTCACCGTCACGCCGGGCGCGCTGGTCGCGTTGGCCGCGCCGGTCGCGCTGGCCGCGCCGGCCGCGCCGTTCACGCCGGGCCCGCCGGTCGCGCCGGGCCCGCCGCGTACCGACATCCACCACGGCCCGCACCCGCTCGCGCCGGCTGCGCAGCCCCGCCGGGAGCGTCACCTCCAGGGTCCGCGTCACGCGCTGCCCCGCCCCCACGCGGCCAAACAGCAGCTCCCGCTGATCGAGCACGGCCAGGTGGGCCGACAGCACCGCGCCCACCTGGTGCGCCGCCCGATCCTCGTCCTCGGCGATCAGCTCAGCCACGACCTCTCGGCGCTCGAGGCCGCGGA
>CAYFWA010001078.1:0-2321 GCA_964346625.1 uncultured Myxococcales bacterium | reverse complement strand
ATCACGGTCACGATCACGGCCATGATCACGGTCACGATCACGGCCATGATCACGGGCACGATCATGGGCACGACCCCGACCACGGCTCCAGCCAGGGCCGCCGGTCGCAGTGAGCGCTGACCGCTGGATCCGACTTCTCAACGTTGCGTGTGCGTGACCACGCGCAGGATGGCGTCGGAGGCCGTGCGGTCCACCACGGTGAACTGTACCCCGAAGCCGTCCCCCTGGGGCGGGCGGCGGTCGTCATCGGTGTGCCACATCACGCGACCCTGTACGCGGATGCGCTCCAGGCGGTTTTGCACGGGGAGCTGCAGCTCGATCTGGAGGTCGGTGCCCACGGCCGGCGGGTCTCCCGAGAGGATGAACATCCCGCCCAGGCTTAGATCGTGGGCATACCCGAGGGAGGCCTGCTCGGTGCCGGTGGGCCCGTAGCGCACGAAGGTGGAGCGCTCCACGCGCGGCGTGAGCCGCTGACCGGCGCCCAGCGCACCCTGACGTTTGCCCTGGAGGGCGGGGTACAGCAGCTCGTCGATGTACGAGATCACCACGGTGTCGGGGAGCTCATCGGCCGCGGTCACGTCGGGTCCGTCCTCGGCGATCACCTGGAACTCGTCGCTGGTGAGCCGCTGGGCGCGGACGCGGGGACTCCCGCTGTCGCCGCCCGCCGCCGGGTCCGCAGGGCCCTCCGCCGACGCGGCGGGGGCGGCCGGGGCCGGCGCGTCGGGGGGGGCCGAGGCGCCCGGCGTCGCGGCGGCCGGTGCGCTCACCGGTGCGGTCGGCATGGCGTCCATGGCCTGCTCGGGCAGCACCACGATGTCGTCGAACACCTCGTCCACGCGCCCGAGATCCTGGGGCTGCACGGACTCGGTGGCCTTGCGGATCAGCCGGTACAGCTCGCGGATCAGGTTTTCCGCCAGCCGCTCCCGTCGCCGCTCCTTGAGCATGCGCACCACGCGGTGTCCGACCTGAAGCGGGCTGGCGATGGGCTTGCGGATGCTGTCGGCGAAGCCCATGCGCAGCGCCGCGAGGGCCTTGTCCATCTCGTCGATGCTGGCCAGTAGGATGACCGGGATTTCCCCTGCTATCTCGTGAATCCGGTCCAAGGTCTGGTCCAGCGGAAGGTCCGGGAGGCTGCTCGAGAGCATCACCAGGTCCGTTCCCTCCTCGGCCAGCAGGGTCGAGGCGGATTGGCCCCCCAGCGCCTCGGTGGCCGACAGCCCGAGGCCGGCGAGCGTGGACAGCAGGTGCTTGCGCACCAGCGCCTCCGGATCCACCACCAGCACCCGGTTCATCGGACCGATGCGCTCGCGGTGCGCCTGCAGCCGACCCTTGAGCGCAGCGGTCAGGATCGTGCGCTCCTCCGGGGGCGTGTCGTGATACAGCCGCCGCAGGTCCGACAGCATGCGGAGCTGGATCTTCTGCTTGGTCAGGTGGTCCACTCGACGCCGCATGCGCTCGAGCAGCTCGTCCGGGCGCTGCTCGGGCTCCAGCAGATAGTCGGTGACGCCGAGGCGAATGGCCTCGAGGATCTTGCGGGGGCTCGGGTTGTGCGCCAGCACGATGATCTTGGGCGTGCTCGGCCGCCCCCGGGCGAAGCGCACCAGCGAAAGCGCGACCATGTCGGGGGGGTCCTCGGCCACCACGAGCAGGTCCACCTCGTCCCGCTCCAGGTGCTCCGCCGCCTCGCTCGCGGTGTTGGCCTCGGTGACCTGCCACTGGTGCTCCCGGGCCCGCGCGCCCAGCTCCTTGCGGAACCGCCCCGACTCGAGGCACAGCAGAACACGGGTCTGGGCCGGGAGACCGGATTGGAGCTCCACCCAGGACTCGTTGAGGGCGAGCAGCTTCTCGTTGAGCATGCCTGACTCTCCCAGGGGCGGGGAAGACGCCCCAACGCCGAAGATCACAAGATATTCCGAGCCTGGCCGGATTGCAAAGCGAATCCCCGGCCAAGCTCGTTGCCCGCTTTCCCGTGCGCCTCTCAATCCGAACCCCTCCCTCCGCACCGGGATTGGGCCTCCGGCTTTCGGCCGGTTCGGTTTCGTGCCATAGTCGGGGAACATGGTCACTCGCGAACAGCGCCCCCCCTCTTCCGACACCGCCGACCGCGGCGAGACGCCCGCGGCAGGTGCCTCCGGGGCTGCGCCCCCCGCCTGGAAACGATGGCTTCGACGCACCGCGCTGATCCTGGGCTTCGGGTCCCTCTTTTTCGTGGTGGACATCGTCTCCCGGGAGGACAAGGTGGTGCGGGCCCAACGTCCGGATCTGGGGGTCATCAAGCTGACCTTCGGTAAGGGTCCGAGCGGGGTGAAGGGGTGGACCGC
>CAYFWA010001077.1:0-2326 GCA_964346625.1 uncultured Myxococcales bacterium | reverse complement strand
CGCGGCAGAGCTCATCCTGGGAGCCGTCCCGCGGCGAGCGCGAAAAAAGCGCGAAAAACCGGAGACACTTTGCGCCGACCTCCTGCCCTCGTCAAGGTATGGCTCCCTGCAGGTATGGCCCACCGACTTGACATTCATGAAGGGGGCCGGACAAATACCCGGGAAACGTTGGGATTGAACAATTGCCCCCGAATTTCGCGGGAGAAGCTCATGGCGCGCAAATGGATCTGCACCGTCTGCAACTACGTACACGAGGGAGAGGAGCCGCCGGAGGTGTGTCCGGTGTGCGGAGCGTCTCGGGACTTGTTCGAGCCGCTGGACAGTGGAGGCGCGGGGCAGGCGACGGAGGCGGCGGGAGATCCGGGAAGCGACGCCGGCGCCAGCGGCGGGGATCCGGGGCCCCTGGAGGCCCCCGAGACCCTCGAGCAGGTGCGGGATCGGGCCCGGGAGCGGATGCGCGGCGTGTGCGCGGTGTACCCCGCGTGCGACGGGATCATCGACCACCTTTGCAACCGGGAGGCCTACGGCAACCCCATCGGCCTGGGGGGCGTGGGCAGCGGCGCCGCCTTCGCCAACAACGTCACCGCGCTGGCGAAGCTGCGTCTGCGCACGCGCCTGGTGGGTCCCCACTTCGAGCCCGACACGCGGTGTGACTTTCTGGGCCGCAGCCTAAAGACCCCGGTGATGGGCGCGTCCACGGCCGGGTTTGGTGGGCACGACCTCATGGACGACCGGGCCTTTTGCGACGCCACGGTGCAGGGCTGTCTCGACGCCGGCTCCCTGGCCTGGCGGGGCGACACCGAGCACTACTCGGTGGAGCACCACGGCGGGCTCGACGCCATCGCCGCGCGGGGGGGCCACGGCGTGGTGATCTTCAAGCCCCGCTCCCAGGACGACCTGAAGCGGCTCATCGCGCGGGCCGTGGAGGCGGGCTGCGTGGCCGTGGGGGTGGATCTGGACGGTTGCGGATCCACCAACATGGCGCGTGCCGGGCAGCCCGTGTACCGCAAGTCCGCACAGGAGCTGCGGGCGCTGGTGCAGGCCGCGGGCGAGGTGCCCTTCGTGGCCAAGGGGATCATGGATCCGGACGACGCCGAGGCCTGCGTGGAGGCCGGGGCCCGGGTGGTGGCCGTGTCCAACCACGGCGGGCGGGTGCTGGACTCCACCCCCGGGGTGGCAGAGATGCTCCCGGACATCGTGGCCCGGGTGGGGGGACGGGTCACCCTCACGGCGGACGGCGGCGTGCGCACCGGCTTCGACGTGCTCAAGCTGCTCGCCCTGGGCGCGGACGCCGTGCTCATGGGCCGGGACGTGATCCGGGCCGCGGTGGGCGGCGGCGCCGCCGGCGTGACCCTGCAGCTCCAGCGGATCAAGGCGGTGCTGGGCAAGGCCATGCTCATGACCGGCTGCGCCACCCTCGACGAGATCGACGAGCGCGTGCTGTGTTGAGCCCAGAGATATCGGGATCGGCTACTTGCCTTGAAAGCGCGCCTCGCGACGCTCCACGAAGGACATCATCCCCTCTACGGCGTCTTCGGTCTTCATCAGCCGGTCGAGCTGTCCGAACAGCCGCCCCACGGCCGCCTCCTGGCCTTGCTCCAAGCCCAGGCGAGCAATCTCCAGGGTGGCCTGCACCGCCAGGGGGGCTTGGCGGGCTACCGCCTCGGCGAGCGCCACCGCGCGATCGCGGACCGCGTCGGCGGGCAGGACCTCCTGGACGAGACCCATGCGGTAGGCCTCCGCGGCGTCGAACTCGTCGCCGGTGAGCAGGTAGCGCATGGCATTTCCCCAGCCGGCCACCTGGGGGAAGCGCTGGGTGGCTCCGCCGAAGGGCAGGATGCCCCGCTTGACCTCGATCTGGGCGAAGCGCGTGTCGTCCGCGGCCAGCCGGATGTCCGAGGCCAGCAGCAGCTCGATGCCGATGGTGAGACACCAACCCTGGACCGCGCACACCACCGGCTTGGTCCGCTGCCGCTCCGTCAGGCCCATGAAGTCCACCTGGCCCGGCTCGATGAGCCGCTCGCCGGCGGCCACCTGGGGACCCACCTCGCCCAGATCCAGCCCGCCCGTGAAATGATCCCCGTGGGCGAACACCACCGCGCACCAGAGCTCCGGGTCGTCCTCGTACTGGCCGTAAGCCGCCGAGAGCGCCCGGATCATGGGAAGGTTGAAGGCGTTGCGCTTGGTGGGCCGGTTCAGCCCGATTAACAAGACGTGGTCCCGTACCTCGGTGGTGATGGTCGGCTCGTCGCTCATGGGGTGCTCCTTTCGGGTCCGGCCCAAGGTAGACCATAAACCGATCCCCGTCCGACTCCAACCGCAATGA
>CAYFWA010001076.1:0-2332 GCA_964346625.1 uncultured Myxococcales bacterium | reverse complement strand
GACGGGGGGGGGTCAGGCGAGGGCGTAGCACTTCTGTGCCAGGTCGTAGCGCACCAACCCCTGTCGCGAGGCCCCGTTCATGTAGCGCGAGACCTGCGACGGGCTCAGCTCCAGCCGCTCGGCGATCTCGGCGGTGGAAAGCGGGCTGTCGCCCAGCAGGGTCAGGATCTGGCTGGTGGTCAGCTTCTCGGCGACGAGGCTCTCGAACAGCCGTTGAGTCTCCTCGCTCTCGTAAAAGGAGGTGTAGGCCTCCTCGGACTTGGTAAAGATGCGCAGCTTCTCGCGCTCCACCAGCTTCAGGTAGGGCACCAGGCGGGTGGCGGCCTCGAGGCGGACCCGCAGGGACTGCTCGTCGAGCCCCTCGGGCTGGCCCAGGGGGCCGAGCTCGCGGATGCTTTGGGTGAACTCGCTCATCACCTCGGCGAAGCGCGAGCCCTCGGAGGCCGCGATCCACTCGATCCGGAGCCGCTCCGGCTCCACGCCGAGCTGCGCCAGGAGCTTGCGCCCCAGCAGAATGTTGCCCAGGGCGTCGTAGTTGCCCTCGGTGACGTAGTGGCACTCGCCGGGCCAGCACCCCCCGATGAGCACTCCGTCAGCGCCGCCTTGCAGCGCGCGGAGCAAAAAGGCCAGGTCCACCCGGCCGCTGCACATCACCCGGATGATCCGGATCTCCGGGGCATAGCTTTGTCTGGTAACTCCAGACAGGTCCGCAGCGGAGTACGCTCACCAGGTGCACAGAAACGCGACGATTCGAGGCGTGTGCTCGAAAGAGGTCATGTGGCGTTACTCCTTTTCGCCCTGGGCCGCCTCCCGGGCGTCACAGGTCTCGCAGGGGGTGGGCGCGGCGGGGGCTCCCAGGGCGCGCGGAGGGCGCCAGGAGTCCGACAGGGCCGCGTCGATCTGGTAAAAGAGCTCCTCGTCGGTGAAGTGCTTGAGCACGATGGCCTGGGTGGGACATTTGGTGCAGCACAGGCCGTCGCCCTTGCAGATGGCGGGGTTCACCGCGGCCTTGCGGCCCTGGGGCGTGTCGCGCCACGAGATGGCGTCGTAGGCACACGCCGTGATGCAGGCCCCACAGGAGACGCAGGCCGCCTCGTCCACCTCGCACACGGCTCCGGAGGCCACCACCGTGTCCTGGGAAAGCAGGCTGGCGGCCCGGCCGGCGGCGCCGTAGGCCTGGCTGATGGTCTCCGAGATGTGCTTGGGGTAGTGGTTGGTCCCGCACAGAAAGACCCCGTCGGCGGAGAAGTCCACCGGACGCAGCTTGACGTGGGCCTCCTGGAAGAACCCGTCGGGGTTCATGGCCACCTTGAACAGCCGCGCCACCTCGGCGCTGTCTTCGGCGGGGACCACGGCCGCGGACAGGGCGACGTAGTCGGCGTCCACCGCGAGGTTCCGTTGCAGGACGGGATCGGGGATGGTGACCCGCAGCACGGGGTCGCCCTCATCGTCCTCGGTGGCCTCCACCGCCGGCGGGTCCTCCGGCTCCCAGCGGACGAAGCGCACTCCCTTTTCGGCGGCCTCGCGGTAGGCGTCCTCGGCGAAGCCGTAGGTCCGCATGTCCCGAAAGGCGATGTAGATGTCCAGCTCCGGGTAGCGGTCCCGCAGGGTCAGCGCGTTCTTGATGGCCTGGTTGCAGCAGACCCGGGCGCAGTAGTTGCGCTCCGCGGTGCGGCAGCCCACGCACTGGATCATGACGAGGGCACGGGCCGCGGCCAGGCCTTCGTCCTCTTCTGCGCTCTCGCCCCCGGTCGCCTTGGCGAGGCGCTCCTCCAGCTCGAGCTGGGTCATCACCCGCTCGTCCTCGCCGTACAGGTGCTCGGTGGGGCGGTGCTCCGCGGCCCCGGTGGCCAGCACCGTGGCGCCATGGTGGATGGTCTTGACCCGTCCCTCGGAGCGCACCGTGGTGACGAAGCTGCCCACGTAGCCCGACACGTCGGTGAGGGTGGCCTCGTGGGCCACGTGGACCAGGGGATGCTGGTAGACCCGGCGGATCAGCCGCTTCAGGTAGTCCTGGACGTCCAGCCCCTCCAGGGTGGTGCGGATCCGGCGGGCCATCCCGCCCAGGTCCTTGTCCTTCTCCACCAGGTGGACCTCGAAGCCCTGGTCGGCCAGGTTCAGGGCGCTGGTCATGCCGGCCACGCCGCCGCCCACCACCAGGGCCGTCTTGCTCACCGGCAGGTCGAACTCCTGGAGCGGCTCGAGGTTCAGCGTCCGCGCCACGGACATGCGGACGATGTCCTTGGCCTTCTGGGTGGCCTCCTCCTTCTGCTTGGAGTGGACCCAGGAGCAGTGCTCCCGGATGTTGGCCATGTCGAAGAAGTACTGGTTG
>CAYFWA010001075.1:0-2335 GCA_964346625.1 uncultured Myxococcales bacterium | reverse complement strand
CAGCCGGGTCGAATCACTGAGCAGCTTGAGGGTGTCGCCGGGGCCGGCCGCCGGGCGGGGCGAGGCGCGGCCCCGCCGTCGACGCTGCCGAGCGCTCCCCTGACGCCGCCGCCGGCGGGCGGCGTGGGGACCGCCGCCGCGAAACCAGCCCGGGTTGAGTCGCTCATCGCGCAGCAGCGCCTTCTCGTCGAGCACCTCGCGACGCCGCGCGACGGCCTTGGTGTAGTCCTCGGGAGCGGACACCTCGGGCGCGCCGCCCACCTCGCTCAGCGCGCCCTCGAGCTTGCCGGCGATGGCCACAATCTTGCCCTGCTTGGGCGCAGTGATCCGATAGTCGACCGCGAGACGCAAAAGCACCCCGGTGTCGCGATCCAGCACCGCCTCCCCCGTGAGCCGCTCCACCTGTAGCCGGGCCCGCCAGGCCCGCGAGTCGCGGTCTGACGCGGTGGCCGCGGGCGGGGCCGCGCCGGGCTTTTTGCGCCGCTGCAGGCGATAGCGAACCCCGGTCCGGCCGGCCACCTGGACCTCCCCGTCGCGCCGCAACCGGAGCTGCCGGCCCACGAGCCGGATCACGGCGGCGCCCACGCCCCAGATCCGCTCCACGCGCCGCTCGGCCTCCCGGGGCTCCTCGGAAAAGCGCAAAAAGGACTGATAGCGATGCCGGAAGTAGGTGTGCTCCCCCAGCCGGACGAGCTCCACGCCGTACTCCAGCGAGTTGTGATGCCGGCCGTAGCAGTCCCCGGACTTGCGGCACCGCAGCTCGTAGCGGTCCACCCAGGACTGCTCGGTCTTGCCGTCGAGCGAGGAAGACAGCCGGTGGGTGGCCCGAAAGACGTGGCCGCCAATCCGCTCGCGGACCTCGCGGTGGGTCAAGGTCAGGGCGCGCCACCGGGACGTGCGGGACTTGCGGTGGTCTGCCGGATCCACGCGCGAAGCAGGCTTTCCGCCCACCGGCGTGCGCCGGCCGCAGCCCGGCACACCGACAGTGGCGAGCACGCCGAGCGCGCCGAGCGCCCCGAGCGCGCCGAGCGCCCCGAGCGCGCCGAGCGCGCCGAGCGCGCCGAGCGCCCCGAAAGACCCCTGGGTTCCGGACGAGGCGCGCTGCGCCGGCGAAGCCCCCTGGGGAGTGTGCGCCGGGTGTCTCATCGGACCTACCAAAGCACAATCAAAGGACCTGTCAAGCGCGGTGGCCGCGTCGGCCGCGTCGTAACCGACGCGGATGCGACGGGGGCACCCACTCCAGCGACCCCCCGCATTCCGAGCCGCCGAGCGACCCCGGTGTCCTTGCCCAACGGGGCTCGCACCCTCTGCCCGACGGGATGCACAGAGCCTATAAAAAAGCAACCATCTCGACGAGTCGCGACGTGGAACCGGCGCGCCGTGCTCTTGCATCGCCCCCGGCCCTGTGCCAGGATGGCCGGACGACGGATCCGCCGCGGATCCGGGAGGACTCCATGCAAGCCAAGAAACCCACGAGCGCGTCGGTGGCGCTCGGAGCCATCGTAATGCTCCTGATCGTCACCGGCATGTTCCTGAGCGCCTACACCTACGACGGCCCCGGCCTGGGCAAGACGTGGCCCGCGCTGTTGATGGGGGTGGGGCTGTGGTTTCTGTTCGGCGGCCTGCTGGAGGTGGGCCTCGGCATCGTGGGCCTGTTCGGCCTGTGGCTGGCCAGCAACCTCGGCTACGCCTCCTTCGGCCGCCTATGGCCCTTTCTGATCCTGCTGGTCGCCGTGCTGGTGGCCGTGGGCTTTATCCGCTCCCGCGCCTCCGGCGACGGGAAATCCTGAGGAGGTCGCCGATCATGGCAGTGCTCGACTACATCATCCCGGGGTACAAGGGCTACCGGGAGCGCGCCGAATCCCGCGAGACCGACAAGCTGCTCCGGGACTTTCTTTCCAAGCAGCTCGCCGAGGACTCGAGCAAGCTGGAGTCGGCGAAAAACGACCTCACCCACAGCGGGAATTTGGCGGCCCTCAACCCGGCCGACCAGGCCACCAAGGTGATGATGAAGGTCCGGGATCGGCTGCGGTTCGCCAACTACGGCTTTCACGACGGCCTGTTCGGCTCGAGCGCCGAAAACCAAATGCTGGCTCAGGTTCAGGAGTACGACAAAGGCCTGGTGGATGACCGCGAGGCCATCCGGGCGCAGGTCCAGGAGATCGAGAACGTGCTGATGGAGGGCGGCAACGTGGCCCCCGAGTTCCAAAAGCTCACCCGGCAGCTCCGGGAGTTCGACGAGAAGCTCAACCGCCGCGAGGCGATCATCCGGGGGCAGGTCTAAGGCCCCGGTCACGAATAAGGTGTCCAGTTCAGGGCGCCGAGGCGCCCGGCT
>CAYFWA010001074.1:0-2338 GCA_964346625.1 uncultured Myxococcales bacterium | reverse complement strand
GCCTCCACGCCCGACGAGACCGGGGCGGCCTCCACGCCCGACGAGACCGGGGCGGTCTCCACGCCGCAACCCAAACCACGACTGGAACCGGGACCGGGATCGGTTCCGGTTCCGGGCCGGGATCCGCTGGAGCGGATACGGATAAAGCGCGTGTCCAAGCGCTACGGCCGGCGCTACGCGCTGGCCCAGGTGTCCCTGGAGGTCCGCCGGGGGCGCCCCTGCGCCCTCATGGGGGAAAACGGGGCGGGCAAGTCCACCCTCGTCCAGATGGTGGCCGGGGCCCTCACCGTGGACTCTGGCGACATCATCGTGGAGACCGCCAGCGGGCCGCTGTCCGATCCGCAGCGGCGCCGCCGGCTCGGGCTGATCACCCACCAGCCCATGGTCTACGGAGAGCTCACGGCGCTGGAGAACGTGGAGCACTTCGCCCGGCTCGGCGGGGTCCCCGCGCCCCGGGAGCGCGCCCACCGCCTCCTCGCGGAGCTGGGCCTCGACCCCGACTCGCCGAAGCCGGCCTCGCAGTTTTCCCGGGGCATGCTGGCCCGGCTGAGCGCTTCCCGGGCCCTGGTGACCAGCCCGGACCTGCTCCTGCTGGACGAGGCGGCCTCCGGCCTGGATCGCCACGGTCGCCGCACCCTGGTGGACCGCGTGGTCCGGCTGGCCGGCGAGGCGGTGGTGCTCATGGCCACGCACCACGAGGAGACCGCCGCCCGGGTGGCGCAGCACCTCGTGGTGCTGCGGCGCGGACGCGTAGCGCTGGACGAGTCGCTGCGCGAGCTGAGCGAGGAGCAACGCCTGGACCGGATCCGCGCCGCGCTGGAGACGCACTGACCCGTACCGAACCACCACGACGCCACGCCGCGCTGGAGGCGCACTGACCCGTACCGAACCACCACGACGCCACGCCGCGCTGGAGGTTCGCTGATCCGTATCGATTCATAACGACGCCGCACCGACGCGGCGTCGACGCGGCGCCAACGCCGCGCCGCCCCTGGACCGAACTTCGTACGCACCGCTGGCGCTCGGCCAGACCCGCGCAGAGATGAGCTGAGATGAAAAGAGAGGAGACGCCCCAGTGACCCCACGCAACGACGCCCCCCCTCCATCGAAGATGTCCGGCCGTGAGCGCTTCCTGGCCGCCTGCCGACGCGAGCCCGTGGACCGCCCGCCGGTGTGGCTCATGCGTCAAGCGGGCCGCTACCTGCCCGAGTACCAGGCGCTGCGGGCCCAGCACGACTTCCTCGAGATGTGCCGGTCTCCCGCGCTGGCGGCCGAGGTGACGCTGCAGCCCATCCGCCGCTACCACATGGACGCCGCCGTGGTCTTCTCCGACATCCTGGTGCTGCCGGAGGCCATGGGCCAGACCGTGGCGTATCCCAAGGGGGGCCCGACCCTGGAGCCGGCGGTGCGCACCGCCGGGGATCTGCGCCGTTTGCGGCCGGTGGAACCCTCGGTGGCGCTGGACTACGTCGCCGAGGCGCTGCGACAGCTTCGGCGCGAGCTCGCCGACGACCACGCGCTGCTCGGCTTCGCGGGCGCGCCCTACACCCTCGCCACCTACATGGTGGAGGGGGCCACGTCGCGACACCAGCCCGAGACCAAGCGCCTGGCGTTCACCGAGCCCGAGCTGCTCGACGAGCTGCTGGCCATCCTGGCGGACCACATCGCCGCCTTCTTGCGGCTCCAGGTGGAGGCCGGGGTGGACGCCGTCCAGATCTTCGACACCTGGGCCGGGGATCTCATGCCCGCGGACTTCGAGCGGCTGGCCCGCCGCCCCACGCAGCGCGTGGTGCAGGCGCTGTCGGATCTCGACGTCCCGATCATCTACTACGTCAACGGCATCGCCTCGCACCTCGAGGCGGCCGAGGCCACCGGCGCCAGCGCCCTGAGCATCGACTGGCGGCTGGAGCTCGCCGAGGCCCTGCGCCGCACGGGCGGCCGCGTGGCGCTGCAGGGCAACCTGGATCCGCTCTACCTGCAGGCCCCGCGCGAGGCCATCGAGCGCCGGGTGCGGGAGATTCACGCCTCGCTGGACGGTGCCCCCGGCCACATCTTCAACCTCGGCCACGGGGTCCTGCCGTTCATCCCCACCGAGGGCGTCGCGGCCTTCGTGGAGGCGGTCCAGGGGCTCGGCAATGCCTGAGCACAGAGCGACCGGAGCGACCGGAGCGACCGGAGCGACCGGAGCGACCGGAGCGACCGGAGCGACCGGAGCGACCGGAGCGACCGGAGCGACCGGAGCGACCGGAGCGACCGGAGCGACCGGAGCGACCGGAGCGACCGGAGCGACCGGAGCGACCGGAGCGACCGGAGCGACCGGAGCGACCGGAGCGACCGG
>CAYFWA010001073.1:0-2343 GCA_964346625.1 uncultured Myxococcales bacterium | reverse complement strand
GCAGCTCGGAGAGGGCCTCGGCCAGCGGGATGGCCTCGTGAGCCAACAGGTTGTTGAAGGTGATCAGCCACGGCCCGTCGAGGCTCGGACCCTCGACGATGCGGTCGTTGGCCGCGTCGTAGACCGAGCCCACGGGTTTGATGGTCCCGTCCTTTACCGCGACCTCCAGCGGATAGCGCCGGGGGTTGGCCTCCAGGTTGGGGTGGTCCGGATCGAGGCGCGGGGTGAGATCGAGGGCGTAGAAGTAGCTCTGGGAGGCCTTGAGCATCTGGCGGGGTTGACCGAAGCCCGGGATCTGGCGGGGGTGGCGCGGCGAGAAGCGCAGGGCCTTGCCCCCCTCCACCACGATGCCCCCGAGGCCGAGGACGAGCTGGGCCACGCCGTCCTCGGGGCGCTGCGGGGCCACGGGGTAGAAGTTGTGCGAGCGGGCCACGCCGGCGAAGTGAGGGTAGAACCGGGAGTCGAAGCGCTGCCCCACGAGCTGCTGGATCAGCACGCCCATCTTCTCCTCCTCGATGGAGCGGGAGGTGTTGGCGAGGTAGGCCCGGGCGTTTTCGCAATACGTGCTGGCGAACACGTGCTTCACCGCCAGCTCCAGCTCGCGCAGCCGCACGGCGTCGTCCTCGGCGCTGTTGGGCAGCATCACGGTGGTGTAGATGCCCGCAAAGGGGTACATGAGGCTGTCTTCCAGCAGGCTCGAGGAGCGCACCGCGAGGGGGTAGCGCAGCCGGTCCACCACCGCCCGCAGGCTGTCTTGCACCCAGGCGGGCAGGCGGCCCTTACGGAACCGGGCGCACACTTTTGCATCCGGGGCGTTGTCGGTCAGCAGCCGGTCCAGGCGGTTGTCCTCCACGAACTCGTCGAAGGCGTCGGTGGTGAGGGCCACGCTGCGCGGGATGCGCAGCGGGAGCCCGGAGACCTGGGCGTCCTGCTCCTCGCCCGAGAGGAGCTGATCCAAAAAGGCGATCCCCCGGGCCTTGCCCCCCAGTGAGCCGCTGCCCAGCCGCTGAAATCGGCTGTCGGGATCCAGGGCGCCGGGATCCGTGTCCCGGATCACGCCCTGGCGCGAGCGCCGCTGCAGGGCGTCGAGCTCCGCGATGAGGAACTCCCGTACGGCGTCCATGTTCGGGAAGTCGTCCAGGGTCAGCCGCTTGATCTTGCGCGCGAGGGTGAACTCGCTGCGGGCCATCAGCCACACCGACAGGTGGTTGCGCGAGGCGTGGAATCGCAGCGATTCGTCGGGCACCAGGGAGAGCTTGCGGGCGAACTCCTCGATGTCCTTGGCCCGATCCACCTCGGTGCCGTCCGGTAGGATGAACACGAAGTCCCCGAACCCCAGGTGGTCGATGAGGAAGCGCTGGATCTCGGCCAGGAGCCGGGGCGAGCGCCGGTCCACGGTAACGGTGGCCACCTGCCGGGCGCGCTGGAGCTGGGCGTCGTCCCCGGACTGCAGCAGCACGGGGAGATCGCCGCGATCGGCCCGGATCTGGCGGGCGAAGCGGATCCCCGCCTCGGGGTCGTGGACGCCGCCCGCCGGGAACCCCACCTCGCTGATCACCGCGAACAGGTTGTCGGCGTAGCGGTCATAGATCTGCTGGGCTTGCTCCCAGCTCACGGCGTGGAGCACCTTGGGGCGGGTGCGCATGCGGAGCAGCTTCTGCACGCGATTGAGCCCTTCGGAAAACAGCGAGCGGGACTGACGCATGAGCGCCGGGTACAAGGCCGACAAAAACGCGGAGGTGTGATCCGGGGACTCCTCGATGAGCAGGATCACCCCCACGTCCGCCTCGGCGATGTCGGAGTCCACGTTGTCGCGGTCCTCCAGGTATTTGATGATGGCGAGTATGATCCGGGCGTTGCCGTTCCAGACGAACACGGCGTCGTAGCCGTCCTCCCCCACGAGGGGCATCAGCCGTTGGGCGCTGGGGGGGTGGAAGGCGAGGATCACCAGGGGCTGGTGGTACCGCAGGGACTTGACCTGCTGGCCGAAGGTGCGCACGTCCATGTCCGGGAGCTGGTTGGCCACCAGCACCAGATCAAAGCGCCGCTCCCGTAGCGCCGCCAACGCCTCGGCGCCCGTGGTGACGTGGGTGAAGGTGGGGGCGCTCGACAGGCTCAAGGCTTTGTATTCGAAAAAGACCTGATCCTCGATGTCGCCATCCTGCTGCAGGATGAAGGCCTGGTACATGCTGGAGACGAGCAGCACCTCCTGCATGCGGTGGGGCATCAAGGTGTGGTAGCGGCGGAACCTGGGGGTGGGAAGCGTGATCGGCATGGCAGGGGAGTCTGCCACAGGCGGGAGCGAGGCGGGAGAGGAGACTTGGGGGGGAGGTGGAGGTTGGG
>CAYFWA010001072.1:0-2348 GCA_964346625.1 uncultured Myxococcales bacterium | reverse complement strand
GTGGCGGTGGCGGTGGCGTCCCGGGTGCGGGCTTGGGCTGGGGCGGAGCCGACGAGCAGCGCCGCGCCAAGCAAAGCGGTCACATGCCCGGAATGTGCCATTTCGCCGGTACTCCGCGGATGCGGGACCGGGCCCCCTTTCCCTTGCCGATGAGCTCCATGCGTAGCCGCTTGCTGCGGTACCGCACCAGACCCCACAACCCCGCCTTGGGCGAGGACCACTCCTGCGCGCGGAAGCCCGAGGCGTCCTTCCAGACGAAGTGTCGGGCCTGGAAGGTTCCGGCGGCGGTCTTGACCGACGTCTTCCCCCGATCCACGACCTTCGTGCCGGGGCGTTTCTTGATGTACATGTCCAGCATCTGCTGGCCCTTTTTGAGGGGGACCTCCAGGGGCCGCTGGTTGCCGGTCTGGAGGATGACCCGTTCGAGCCGATCCACCCGCGTGATGGATCCGCGAACCAGCATCTTGAGACGCAGCACCGGGAGCCGGGCCTGCCGGAAGGTGAACTCCCACCAGTAGCGCTTACCCTTCTTGCCGACCAGCGCCATGCGTAGCCGCAGGCGCCGCTTGCGGACGCGGTCGTAGATGGAGTACTCCACCCAGTGGCCGATGGTGGGGCGCTCCTGCACGCGCTGCAGTCGCTGGGGAAGGCGCAGCTCGGGCATCTGGCCGGGGAGGGGATCCTTGCCCCGCGCTCCCGCCGTCGCGAGCACACCGAGCAAAGCCAGGCAGAAGCCGGCGAGAGAGGAAACGCGGCGTGGGCGGGTCGGGCGTGAGTGGCTTCGCCGGGTCTTTCGCCGGGTCTGGGGGCGCCACGCCGCCGCTTGCGGGGCGCACGTCGGTGACCCGAGCGAGTGGGGGGCGGTCTGGGTGCGGGGCTCGGTGGGACACATCGGGTTTTTCGCCTTGTCTCCTTTGCTCGAGTACCCTGGCTCCGATACTACGAGAGAGCCGCGGCGCGACGCAAGCGCAGCGTACCCCGACTCGTAGTTCGGTTCGACGGCCAGACGAGTGATAAATTCGGCGGAGCTTTACGGGCAGTGGGAACCTCGAGCCCCCGGTCGAGGTACGGCGACTATTTCTTCTTGTTCAAGCGGCTCTTGAACTGGGTCCCGGGAGCGAAGGAGACCCCTTGGGCGGCCGGGATCTTGAGGGCTTCGCCGGTCTGCGGGTTGCGCCCCTTGCGCGCGCCACGCTTCTTCTTGGTGAAGGTCCCGAAGCCGGGATAGGTGAACTTCGGCTTGTTGTTCTTGGTCACCCGCTGCTTGACGAAGTAGTCGGTGATTTCGTCGAACACCGCCTCGACGATCTCGGTGACCGCCTTCTTGGTGAGATTGTTGGAAAGACCCTTTTTTTTGTAGATGGCTTCAATCAGTTCGGCTTTGGTCATCAGTATCCTCGTGCGGCCTGCGAATCGCCACCAAACGGGCAGCAGGGTGGGAGGGGTGAATCAGCGAAGGAGTCTAAGGAGACGGCCTGAGGGTGTCAAGCGGAAACAATGGGCGCCGAGAGGGGGGCTGTGTGGGCCATCGTACATCTCCGCCCGATATCGATACCAGGATTCCATTGGGCATTTGAAACCGTTCAGGGGTCTCGTAGGACCGAAAACCTGTTAAACGGCAACAAGGCACCTTTCCCTGCAGCGGCGCGACGCGCGGGATGATTCGGGGCTCACCCCGAATCATCCCGCGCTTTTGCGGGGCGAGGGGGGATGGGACATCCCCCCTGAACATTTGCAATATATCAATGTATTCGCCCTCCTCGCTCCTAGCGAGCTGGGCGCCTGGGCGCCCTCGGTGCGTCGAGCTCTCGCAACACCTGGGCGCAGGGACGGGCGGGGGATGAAACGAGCTACTTGAGCTCCTGGACGGCCTTCATCCACTTCTTGACCTGGTTCTGCATCAGCTTGTTGCCCTTGTACTTCTGCATCTTCTCCTGGGAGGCCTTGGCGAACTCCTTCATGACCTCCTGGAACTCCTTCATGGTGCTCTGAAGGGTCTTGGGGTAGTCCTCGGGCTTCTTGAGACCCTGCAGCTCGGAGTACTTGCTCTGCAGCTTGAGGATCGTCTTGTTCGAGGACTTGTGCATCCGGGCCAGGTAGTCGAAGACGTCCCCGACCTCCTCGGCGCTCTTGGCCTTCTTGATGTCCTTGGTGGCCTTCTTGTAGGCCTTGGTGAGGCTCTTCACGGCCAGCTTCATGGGAGCATACTTGTTGCCGTACTCCTTGATCTTATCGCAGCCGGCGACCGCGACCATCCCGATCACTAGAAATATTGCGACGTTCCTCATGCTTTCTCTCCTTTCCTCAAGGTGCGGGTATTCAGTGGCTCGATGGCGGACAACCTCAAG
>CAYFWA010001071.1:0-2355 GCA_964346625.1 uncultured Myxococcales bacterium | reverse complement strand
CCCTTCGCCGCGCCCTTCGCCGCGCCCTTCGCCGCGCCCTTCGATTCTCTCTTCGCCGCGGCCTCCGGCTCGGCGGGCGGGAACCAGCGGTCCAGGTGCGCCCCGGTGATGCGGCGCTGCTCGTGGCTGCGCTCCGGCGCCACCGCCACGGCCTCGAAGCCGGCCTCGCGCAGCCGGGCCGCGAGCAGGTCCTCGTCCCAGCCCAGCCGGAGGTCGGCCGCGTCGCGATACAGCGCCTCCTCGGCGGCCTGCACCCGCTCGCGCAGCGCCGCGTCCGCCGGCTCCCAGCGCACCAGCGCGTAGAGGCGCTGGGCGTGGCGCGGCAGAAGCTGGGCGACGCACAGCCGCCCGCCGGGCAGAAGCAGCCCGCGCAGCGCGGGCACCAGCTCGTCCCAGTAGGCGGCGCGGGCCGACGAGCTGGCCGGCGCCCCGGCCGACGAGCCGGACGGCGCCCCAGCAGGCGCCCCGGCCGATGAGCCGGCCGACGAGCTGGCCGGCGCCCCGGCCGGCGGCGAGAACACGTTGCGCCCCAGGATCCGATCGAAGCGCACGTCGCCCTCGCCCCGCTCTGCAAGCAGCGCGGGCAGCCGCGCCGCCGGGCCCACGAGCACGCCGAGCCGCTCGAGCTCGGGCAGCCGGCGGGCCTGCTCGCGCAGCGCCTGGCCCTGGGCCCCATCGGGCGTCTGGGCCCACACCCCGCCGTCGGGAGCCTGGCGCAGCGCCTCCCAGGACAAAAGGCCCGTGCCCGCGTTGACGTCGAGCACCAGGTGGTGCGGCTGCACCGCGGCGGCCTCGAAGACCCGCTCGCGCAGCCGGCCCAGGGTGCGGCTGGCCGCGGCCACGGCCCGCTGCAGCCAGGCGTCGCGCGCCCGGTCCGGCGGGCTGCCGATCAGGATCTCGGCTTCGCCCGGCGGCGCGCTGGCCTCCACCATGGCCGCCACCTGCTCCTCGCGCCGCCGCGCCACCTGCTTGGCGATGGAGCGCTCGTAGCCCTGGTCGCCGGGCTCGTAGAACACCCGCCCCTGCAGCCCGGCGGGCAGGTACTGCTGGGCCACCCAGTGGTCGCGGTAGGCGTGCGGGTAGAGGTACCCCTCGCCGTGGCCAAAACCCTCCTTGTCGCGCGAGGCGTCCTTGAGGTGGTTGGGCGTCTCGGCCTCGCGCTCCTTTTTCACCGCGCGCAGGGCGTCGAAAAACGCAAACACCGAGTTGGACTTGGGACAGGTGGCCAGATACAGGGCCGCCTGGCCCAGCGGGAAGCGCCCCTCGGGCATGCCCACCCGCTCGTAGAGCTCCCAGCAGGCCGCTACCACCTGCGCGGCCTGCGGATCGGCCAGCCCCACGTCCTCGCCCGCCAGGATCGCCATGCGCCGGAAGATGAACCGCGGGTCCTCGCCCGCGTAGACCATCTTGGCCATCCAGTACAGCGCCGCGTCCGGATCGGAGCCCCGCAGGCTCTTGATGAAGGCGCTGATGGTGTCGTAGTGGACGTCGCCCTCCTTGTCGTAGAGCACCGCCCGCCGCTGGATGGACTCCTCGGCCACGGCCAGGTCCACCCGGATGACCCCCTGCTCGTCCTCCGGCGTGGTCTCCACCGCCAGCTCCAGGGCGTTGAGCACGCTGCGGGCGTCGCCCGAGGCCACCTGCACCAGGTGCTCGAGGGCCTCGGGCGCCAGCTCCACGGCCAGCTTGCCGTAGCCGCGCTCCGGGTCCGACAGCGCCTGCGCGGCCACCTGCCGCAGGTCGTCCTCGGTCAGCGGCTTGAGCTGGAAGATCCGGCTGCGCGACACCAGGGCCTTGTTGACCTCGAAGTAGGGGTTCTCGGTGGTGGCCCCCACCAGGACGATGGTGCCGTTTTCCACGTGGGGCAAAAGGGCGTCCTGCTGCGCCTTGTTCCAGCGGTGCACCTCGTCGACGAACAGCGTGGTGCGCTGGTCCTGCTCGGCCCGGCGCCCCCGGGCGTTTTCGATGGCCTCGCGGATCTCCTTCACCCCGGCGAGCACCGCGTTGATCGTGATGAAGTGGCTCCGCGTGGTGTTGGCGATCACCCGCGCCAGCGTCGTCTTCCCGGTGCCCGGCGGCCCATAAAAAATGAGCGAGCTGAGCTGATCGGCCTGGATCGCCCGCCGCAGCAGCCGCCCCGGCCCCACGATGTGCGCCTGCCCCACGAACTCATCGAGCGTCCGCGGCCGCATCCGATTCGCAAGCGGCGACTCCGCATCCAAGCGCTTCCGGTGCGCGTGCTCGAATAAACTATCCATTGCCCCTTAGAGTGTATTGAATTTCATCCCAGACAAAAGTCGCACCGCCTAAACTCGACACCCCGAAGTGCCCCCTTGTCTGTATGCCACCGCCGCC
>CAYFWA010001070.1:0-2357 GCA_964346625.1 uncultured Myxococcales bacterium | reverse complement strand
GCCGTCGTCGCGGTCGTGGGGGGGGGAGGGGCGACGGCGACGACGGCAGGGGAGGCGGCGACAAAGACGTTCCCGACACGGCGCTGGCGTTGCTCCAGGACGATGTGCTTCATCTGCGCAGTCGGTCTCCCCACGGCGTGGAGGAGGGCGGGGGCGCTTCACCTCGCTGGGGAGGGGCGAGGCCGCGGCCGCTGCGGCCGTCGGACGAGTCGGTCTCGGTGCACGCGTGCTACAGCCCGCTGCGGGAGGTGCAGGTGCTGCGCGACCAGCTCTTGCGGCTGTTCGACGGGGAGTCGGGCGGGCACGCGGGCAGGGACGCGGGCAGGGACGCGGGCGGGGACGCGGGCGGGAACGCGGGTGGAAACGCGGGCGGGGATGTGGGTGGGAATGCAGGTGGGATAGGAGGTGCGGTGCCGGGGCTGCGGCCCCACGAGGTGGCGGTGATGACGCCGGCCATCGAGACCTACGCGCCGTACATCGAGGCGGTGTTCGACGTGCCGCCCGACGATCCGACGTACCTGCCGTACTCCATCACGGACCGCAGCCCGCGGGCGACCCACGGGGCGGTGGACGCGCTTCTGGCGCTGCTGGAGCTGCTGCCCGGGAGGCTGGCGGCGCCGGAGGTGCTGGAGGTGCTGTCGCGCGAGCCGGTGCGGCAGCGGTTCGGCATCGGGCTCGAGGACCTGGAGCCGCTATCGGCCTGGATCGCGGAGGCGGGGATCCGCTGGGGGGCAAGCGAGCAGGACCGGGTGGCGGCGGGGCAGCCCCCGTGGCGGGAGTTCACCTGGCGCTTCGGCCTGGACCGCCTGCTCATGGGCTACGCGGGCGCCGGGGACGGCTGGTCGCTCTATCAGGGTGTGCTGCCGCTGGCCCGCGAGAGCGCCGAGCTGGATCCGGAGCTGCTGGGGCGGCTGGCCGACTTTTCCGAGGCGCTGTTCGCGGCGCGGGCCGCGGTGGCAGAGCCGGCACCGCTGTCGGGGTGGCGGGCGCGCCTCGACGAGCTGCTCGTGCGCTTCGTGGACGACGCGGGGCCGCTGGGCTGGGAGCACCAGCTCCTGCGCGACGGCTGGGCCGAGCTGGCCGAGGACGCGGCGCGGGCGGGGTTTTCGGGGAGCCTGGAGCTGGAGACGGTGCGGGGGCTGCTGGGGGCCCGGGCGGAGCGGCCGCCCCCGCCGCGGGAGTTTCTTTCGGGCGGCATCACCTTCTGCGCGCTCACGCCGCTTCGCAGCGTGCCCTTCCGGGTGGTGGCCCTGCTGGGGATGAACGACGAGGAGTTCCCGCGCCGGGATCGGCGGCCGGCCTTCGACCGGTCGGCCGAAAAGCACGTGCCGGGGGACCGGTCGGCGCGCGACGATGACCGCTACCAGTTCCTGGAGGCGGTGCTGGCGGCCCGCGAGCGGCTCCTCGTCACCTACGTGGGGCAGCGCATCGCGGACGGCAGCCCGCTGCCGCCCTCGGTGGTGGTGAGCGAGCTGCTGGACGTGCTGGAGGACTCGCTGGTGGTCACGGACCGCGGGGAAGGGAGGCGTCGGGCGGAGGGGAGCCGGGCGGAGGCGAGCCGTGGCCCGGTGCGGGAACGGCTGGTGACCCGGCATCCGCTGCACCCCTATGATCCGCGGTACTTCGAGGGGCTCGCTTCGACAGAGGGTGAGGAGCCCGCCGGTGAGCACGAGGTGGAGGCGGCGGAGTCGGCGGAGTCGGCGCAGTCGATGCAGGCGGCGCAGGCGGCGCAGGGGGCGCAGGCGGCGCAGGGGGCGCAGGCGACGCAGGCGGCGGAGACGGCGGAGGCGCGGCTGTTTTCCTACTCCGCGGGTCACCTGGCCGGGGCCAGGGCGTTGATCGGGCCGCCAGCCGCGCCGCGACCCTTCGTGCCTTACCCCCTGCCGTCGCCGGCGACCGAGGGCGGCGCTGCGCTCGAGGTGACGAGCGCCGTGGGTGGGGGAGACGTGGCCGGGATGTCTGGGGAGGGAGCGCCCCGCGAGCTGCCGCTGGAGGCGCTGGAGCGCTGGCTGGTCCACCCGTGCCGGGCGCTGCTGCGCGAGCGGCTGGGGCTGTGGTTCCCGGGTGAGCAGCTTTTGCTCGAAGACCGGGAGCCGGTGGGGCTCGGAGGGCTCGAGAGATACCAGGTGCGCGAGGCCCTGCTCGCACGGCGGCTCGCGCGGGGCTCGCTGGCCGGCACGTACCCCGCCCTGGCCTCGGGGGGCTGGCTGCCGCTGGGCAGCCCGGGCCGCGTGGCCTACGATCGCCAGCGGCAGGCGGCGGAGGCGCTGGGGGCGGTTCTTTCGTCCTGGCTGGCCGAGGCCCCCTTCGAGCCCGTGGCCGTCGACGTCGTGCTCTCGCTAGACCGCGATCGCGAT
>CAYFWA010001069.1:0-2357 GCA_964346625.1 uncultured Myxococcales bacterium | reverse complement strand
GGCAAGACCGGCAAGACCGGCAAGACCGGCAAGACCGGCAAGACCGGCAAGACCGAGCTGTTGGTGGCGGCCAAAACGCTGCGCGAAAAGGGCACCGCCGAGCTCACCGAGGAGCAGAAAGCGGCCCGGGAGCGGCGCCGGGTGCGCCACCGCGGCATCACGCGTTTCGTGCTGGATCGCAAAAACACGGGCGTGCTGATCCCCTACCAGGGGCTGCTGTATCACCTGGACCTGTCCAGCCGGTCCCTGCGCCGGGTGTTTTCCGAGGCCGGGGGGGAGCTGGATCCCCGCTTCGACCCCGACGGCGAGCGCATCGCCTTCGTGCGCCAGGGCAACCTGTACGTGCGGGACCTGGCCACCGGGCGGGAGCGGGCCCTCACCCGCGACGGCGGGGGCGCGGTGAAAAACGGCGTGGCCGAGTTCGTGGCCCAGGAGGAGCTCGGCCGCTTCCGCGGCTACTGGTGGTCACCCGACGGCGCCTACGTCGCCTTCGCCCGGGTGGACGAGTCCGCGGTGCAGCAGGTCCAGCGCCACCGGATCTCGGCCAAGGGCGTGGAGGTGATGACCCAGCGCTACCCGGCGGCGGGCACGCCCAACGCCGAGGTCAAGCTGGGCGTGGTGCACGTGGCCACCGGGTTGATCCGCTGGCTGCAGGGGCCCCCCGCGGGCGAGCACTACCTGGCCCGGGTGCGGTGGGTGAAGGGCCCGGTGCCCGTGTCCACCGCGCGGACGAACCCGCGCCCCCCACCACGTCCCCTGCGGGTGTCGGTGCAGTGGATCAGCCGGGATCAGCAGACCCTGCGGCTGCTGCTGGCCGATCCGCGCACCGGGGCGGCGCAGACGGTGCTCACCGAGCGGGACCCGGCCTACGTGAACTTGCACGACGATCTGCGCCCCCTGGACGACGGGCGCCGCTTTGTGTGGAGCACCGAGCGCAGCGGCGCCCGGCAGCTCGAGCTTCGCGCCTGGCCCGCCGGGGCCTTCGGGGCCGACGCCGGCGGCGGCGGCGAAGCGCGGCGGCCCGTGGGCTGGGACAGCGCCAGTAAGCAACCCAAGCCGCTGGCGGGTCCCACCCCCAAGGCGCTGAGCCGGGCGCCGCTTCACATCCACGAGGTGGTGGGGCTCGACGAGCCGGGGGGCTGGGTCTACGCCGCGGTGCCCACCGAGCGGGCGCTGCAGCTCCACCTGGTTCGCTTCGCCCTGGACGGACAGCAGCCGCCGCAGCGCGTCAGCCGGGCGCGCGGCTGGCACGTGGTGGACATGAGCCGCCGCGCCACCCACTACGTGGATCGCTACAGCCACCAGGACCGGCCGCCTCGGGTGACCCTGCACCACGCCTCCGGCGAGACGGTGCGGGTGCTGGACGAAAACGACGACGCGCGCTGGGGCCGCTTCGCGCGGGCCCGGACGTCCTTCGTGACCCTGCGGGCCGCGGACGAAATGCCCCTCAACGGGCTTTTGTTCTGGCCCCCCGCGGACAACGCTTCGACCGGGCGACCGCGAGGGCGTGGAGAAAACAGCGGCCACCCCGCGGTGATCTACACCTACGGCGGGCCCCACGGCCACAGCGTGGCCCGGCGCTGGCGCCGCATGACCCCCTGGCACCACTACCTGGCCCAGCGGGGCTTCGTGGTGCTGGTGTTGGACGGCCGGGGCACCGACTACCGGGGCAAGGCCTTCGAGGTGAAGCTCCACCGCAAGCTCGGCGAGGTGGACGCGGCGGACGTGGCGGCGGCGGCGCGCTGGCTGGGGCGCCGTCCCGGGGTGGACGCGGACCGGATCGGCCTGTGGGGCTGGAGCTACGGCGGCTACCTGTCGGCCATGACCGCCCTGCGCACCGGCCGGCTGCTGCGCGCGGTGGTGGCCGTGGCGCCGGTGACCGACTGGCGGCTGTACGACACCGCCTACACCGAGCGGTACCTGGGGCACCCGGACCGGCACCCCGAGGCCTACCGGCGCTCCAACCCGGTGCGCCTGGCCGACAAGCTGGACACGCGGCTGCTGCTCATCCACGGCATGGCCGACGACAACGTGCTTTTGCGCCACACCCTGCTGCTTGCCCAGGCGCTGCAGAAAGCCGGGCGCTCCTTCGACATGATGCTGTATCCGGGCAAGGCCCACTCCATCAAAGGCACCCGCATCCGGCGCCACCTGCTGACCACGCTGCTTTCCTATTTCCAGCAGCACCTGCAAACCGCCCCGCCCGAGCAGTAGCCAGGGGAAGCAACGCAGACACCGAGAGGGACGGGGGGACCCGACGCCCCCATCGCTCCCAGGGGGAGGGATCGAGGGAGTGTATCGGGGTGTATCGAAGAGGTGTATCGAAGAGGTGTATCGAAGAGGTGTATCGAAGAGGT
>CAYFWA010001068.1:0-2358 GCA_964346625.1 uncultured Myxococcales bacterium | reverse complement strand
ACGCCGCCAACGCCGCCAACGCCGCCAACGCCGCCAACGCCGCCAACGCCGCCAATGCCGCCAACGCCGCCAACGCCGCCAATGCCGCCAACGCCGCCAATTCGGTTGGCGAACTCTGACAGCAATGTCAGCCACGGGCGGGAAATCCCGTGCGCCAGAGTCCCCGGCGCGGCCAGCTCGATTGACGAGTTGCCGCATGATTCCCGGGCAGTTGGACGGACCAGAGGATATTGTAGAGAAGGGGGGAATCGTGGCACGATGGTTGCTCTAGGAGCAGGCTGCAGCGCACAACAGCCCGGCCTGCTCAGGTTCCCGCGATCCGAACCGCACGTCGCGCTTTTTGCTGCGCGGGCCGGGGCGAAACAGGGATTCGGCACCGCGCCGCACGACGTGACCCGCGGCAGCTCTGCGACCGCGCGCGGGCGTGGGGGGCACGATATCGGGTGCAGCGTCAAGAACTTGGGCCGGAGCCCGGAGGAGGATTACGAGATGAAAATTCGGCTATCGGAACGCTGGCGGAAAGAACGGAGTGGATCGGGATCCCGTGGCCTGTTGGCAGGTCGCCTGAGCGCGGGGGCGCTTTCGCTGTCGCTGTCGTTGTTGCTCGGCGGCGCGCTGCTGGCGACGGGGTGCAGCGATGACGACAACGGCAACGACAACAACAACAACCAGGTCGACCCGGCCCTGTGCGGCAACGGCGAGCTGGACGGGAACGAGGCCTGCGACGACGGCAACGAGAGCAACGCCGACGGCTGCCTCACCGCCTGCACCGGCGACGACGACTGCTGCGTGCTCAACGTGTGCGGGGACGGCTACGTCGACGAGACCGACGACGGCACCGGGCCCGTGGAGGCCTGCGACGACGGCAACGAGAGCAACGCCGACGGCTGCCTCACGGCCTGCGACGGCGCCGCCGACTGCTGCGTGGCCAACGTGTGCGGAGACGGCTACGTCAACGAGACCGACGACGGGTCGGGTCCGGCCGAGGTGTGCGATGACGGCAACACCGTCGGCGGGGACGAGTGCGCCGCGGACTGCAGCCAGGATCTGTCGCTGTGCGGCAACGGGATCCTGGACGCGGGCGAGGAGTGCGACGCCACCGCGGTGGGCTGTGGTGATCTGGGCTTCGACGGGGGGAGCCTGTCCTGTGACGCCTCCTGTATGGCCGACACCTCGGGCTGCACCACCTGCGGCGACGGGGTGTGCGACGCCGGGGAGACCCCAACCCTGTGCAGCGCCGACTGCCAGGCCACCCGCAAGGTGGATCTGCTCATCGTCATGGACAACAGCGGCACCATGATCGAGGAGCAGGCCAAGATCCAGGATCGCCTCTCGGATCTCGAGTCGGCCCTGCGGGGCTCGGGGCTGGCCCTGCCGGACATCCACATCGGCGTGGTCTCCACGGATCTCGGCGCCGGCGGGTTCAATCTGCACACGTGCAACAACCCTCCGGAGGGAGACGACGGCACCCTGCTCGTGCCGGCGGGCTGCGGCCTGGGGGGCGGGCTCAACTACGTGGTGGACGTGGAGCCCACCGGCTGCACCATCCAGCGCGACGGCACCGGCCAGTGCACCAGCCATGACTGCACCCAGCAGGACTGCGCCGACGGCACGCTGGGCCAGGACTCCCTCACCGGCTGCCCCCGCTGCCGCAACTGGGGGGGCACCACGCTGGCGGACAGCGTCTCGTGTTTGGTGGGCCTGGGCGGCCAGGGCTGCGGCTTCGAGCAGCCCCTGGAGGCCATGCGCCTGGCGCTGGACAACCACCCCGACAACAGCGGCTTCTTCCGGCCCGACGCTCTGCTGGCCGTGCTGCTGGTCACCGACGAGGACGACTGCTCGGCCTCCGACACCGGACTGTTCGATCCCGACGACAGCAGCCTCGGCCCGATCAACAGCTTCCGCTGCTTCCAGTACGGCGTGAGCTGCGACATCAACGACCCCACCCACACGGGGGTGCGCCACCAGTGCGAGCCCCTCACCGGGCCCCAGGCCATGCTCTACGAGGTCAACGAGTACGTGAGCTTCTTGCACGGCATCAAGGACCCGGGCCGCATCGTGGTGGCGGCCATCGCGGGTCCGTTCTCCGGAGACGTCACGGTGGTGGAGGACACCCAGATGGGGTGGCTGGAGGTGGATCCGAGCTGCAGCGTCAACGACGGCAGCGCCACGCCCGGCGTGCGGCTCAAGTCCTTCGTCCAGACCTTGATGCCCCCTGCGGAGATGGGCTGGGCCTACGGTTCCATCTGCGCCACCTCCTACGGCCCCTACCTGCTGGGCCTCGGCGACAAGCTCCGCGTCATGATGCAGTAGATGCAGTAGATGCAGTAGATGCAGTAGATGCAGTAGATGCAGTAG
>CAYFWA010001067.1:0-2360 GCA_964346625.1 uncultured Myxococcales bacterium | reverse complement strand
GGGCGCGGGCGCGGGCGCGGGCCAGGCCGCGGCGCGGGCGCGGGCGCGACCGCCGCCGCGCCCGGATTGCGGGCCAGATTTCCCATGACAACGTCGCGGGCCAGGGGATAAACTCCCGCTATAGAGGAGCCGATGCTCGCTGGCCCTCGGACCAGATTCGTACCACCCCCGTCTGGCGAGCCCCGCGGCGTGTGAGCGCGGCGCGCGGCCTCCCGGGCGGGGCAAGGGGAGCAGAACCGATGCCGACCACCGTTTCCCTGCGGCTGGGCAACGCCTCCGCCCAGCTCGATCACCTCAACCCTCGCGTCCTCATCGGGCGGGATCCCGGCGTCTGCGGCATGGTGGCCGACGACGGCAGCGTGTCGCGCCGGCACGCCGAGGTCTACCTGGAGGGGGACCTCGCCTACATCCGGGATCTGGGCTCGTCCAACGGCACCTGGGTGGACGGCGCGCCGGTGCAGCAGGCGCCGGTGCAGCTCCAGCCGGGGCAGCAGATCTACGTGGGGCACGTTCCCATGGCGGCGGAGTGGGCCGGAGACGCCGGGGCCGGATCCACCGTGATGGGGGGGATGCCCCCCGAGATGCTCAAGCAGATGCAGCAGCAGTACGAGGCCGCCCGGGTCCAGGGGTTCTCGCAGCCCGCGGCGCCGGCCGCGCCCGTCACCACGCTGCAGCCCATGGCGGGGACCCCCGGCGCGGCGCCGCAGCCCACGGCGGGGATGCCCGCCGCGTCGCCGCCCGCCGCGTCGCCGCCCCCCGGGGCGGGAACCCCGGCGCCCGGCGCGGGGGCGTCGGCACCCGCCCCGGAGGACGGCATCGGCCTCGGCGGGCTCGAGACGCCCATCCCGGCCGACTACGCCTACCGGCGGCAGGGCTCCAACCAGAACGGGGTGCTGCTCATCGCGCTCAAGGGCGACACCTTCGCCAACGACCAGGTGCTCGACGGCTACCTCGAGTACACCGCCACCGACTCCGAGACCATCGCCTCCATCACCATCGAGCTGGTGGAGTGCCACAAGAAGGGCCCCAAGGACGGGCACGTGTGGGATCGCATGCTGGTGCGGCAGGGGCCCTGGAAGTCCAAGAAGGGGGACGTGCTCCCCGCGCCCTTCCAGCTCCGCATCCCGCCGGGGACCTCCGTCACCGGGCGGGACGTACACTGGGAGCTGCGGGGGTACGTGGACATCAACTGGGCCTTCGACGTGGAGGCGGACTGCCCCATCCACATGCGCAACATCGACGTGGAGCGTATCCGCGACGCTCTGGGGGCGCTGGACTATCGCATCGTGGAGATGGATCCCGACCCGCTGGGGCAGCACTACAAGGGCAAGTTCCAGCCGCCGGCCAACCTTCGCAAGGAGGTGGGGATCAACAACATCCTGCTCGATATGGAGTACCTCGGCAGCAACCTCAAGCTCTGGATGAAGGTGGACAAGAGCGCCTTTTTCAAGTTCGACAAGAAGATCGAGTTCGTCTTCGAGCTCGAGCGGTTGCGGGCGGCGCCGGTGTCGGAGCTGTCGGCCCACTTCCAGTCCCACATCGATCAGCTCATGGCGCGCTGACCCCGGCCGATCCCGGGGGGGGATGGGGCGAGCCCGCAGGGGAATGGGCTCGGGTCTCCACCCCGCCGGGGAAAACAACACGAACAACACAAACTGCGGTGAAGGGCCGGTGGGGTCAGCCCCGGATGGGGAACAGCGAGCGCATGGTGCGGTGCAGCGCCGCGGCGTCGAGCACGGTAAACACCACGTCGCCGAAGCGCACCCGGCCGCCGGTGCACAGGGCCACGACTCGTCCACGTCCACCCGCCGGTCGTCCACGCGGGTGCCGTTGCGCGAGCCCACGTCGGCCACGCGCAGCTCGTCGTCGCCGTCCGCGTGCACGCCGGGCTGCAGGAACAGGTGCGCGTGGAGCTTGGACACCGACGGGTGGGTGATCACCACGTCGTTGTTGGCGGCGCGGCCCACGCTGATGCGGCCCTGGAAGGGGTTGCGCGAGGACTTCTTGACGACGCGCAGGAACCGGCCCGCCAGGGCGGGCTCGGCCTCCGCCTCCGCCCCAGAATTCAGCAGGGACATCATCTCGTCCACGGAGATGGCCGGCGAGGTGGCGAAGCTCGGGCGGCTCGCGACGGCGAGGGGGGAGTCCGGCGCCGAGGAGTACAGGCCGAGCAGGTAGCACCCGGCGCGCGACCGCGCGAACAGCGCCTCGTCCACGCGGTGAGCGACCTTCCGAAGTTGTTTCAGCTCGTCCATTATTGGGGATCCCCAACCCTGAGTGGGAACCACTATAGCAGCGCGGGTCGGACTCGAGTTTCGCCCTTTTTTCCTGCTGCGAACGGCCGAAATCGCCCACGACTG
>CAYFWA010001066.1:0-2362 GCA_964346625.1 uncultured Myxococcales bacterium | reverse complement strand
GTCGGGGAGGTCGTCGTCGTCCCCGTCGGGGGCGCCGGGGGCGCCGGGGGCGCCGGGGGCGCCGGGGGCGCCGGAGTCGTGGCCGGTGTCCAGACCGGTGCCGGCGGCGGCCAGGGTGGGCGCGCCGTTGTTCGCCACGTGGCCCGTGCTCCCCACGCCCGGGCCGTAGGGGTCCGCGCCGGCGGTGGCCGCTGCGTCGCCAGCGGTGGAGGGGAGGGCGTTTCTCCGCGCAGGATCGACCCCGCGCGCTGGCGTGGACACGGGCTGGGTCTCCTCCAGCGCGGGGTCCGAGTCGGGCGGCGCGAGGGTCTCGGCGGCCGAGTCGGCCACCGCGGCGGTGGCGGCGCCTTCGGCGCCCGCGGCGGTGGCGGCGCCCGCGGCGGTGGCGGCGCCCGCGGCGTCCGCGGCGTCCGTGGCGTCCGCGGTGGCCCCCGCTCCTGGCGCGGCCGTGTGGACCTCCACCGCCCGCCGGGCGTCCGCGGTGGGCAGGCGCTCTTCGGCGTCGGCCGCCTCGAGGAACGCGTCGCCCAGGGCGCCGGCGTGGGGGTAGCGGGCCGCCGGGTCGGTGTGCACGCAGCGCTGCAGCACCGGCTCCAGCGCGGGGTAGCGGTCCGCGGGCAGCGATGGCCGGTCGCCGTGCACGATCTTGAAGGCGATCTGGGCGATGCTCTTGCCCCCGAAGGCGACGTGGCCCACCAGCAGCTCGTAGAGGATGCAGCCCAGGGCGAAGACGTCGCTGGCCGGGCCCACGGCGTCGCCCTGGCCCTCGATCTGCTCGGGCGCCATGTAGCAGGGCGTGCCCAGGGCCGCGCCCGAGGTGGTGAGCCCGGCCTCGGCGCGGAACTTGGCCAGGCCGAAGTCGAGCACCTTCACCACCTCGCGGCCGCGGTGCTGCTGCAAAAACACGTTGGCGGGCTTGAGGTCGCGGTGCACGATGCTCAGCCGGTGGGCGGCGGCCACGGCGTCGCAGGCCTCCACGAACCACCGCACGCGGTCCGCCATGGCCAGGGGTGCGCCTCCGGCGAGGCGCTGGGCGAGATCCTGCCCCTCGAGACGCTCCATCACCATGAACAGCTCGCCCTGGGGCGTCTCGTCGAAGTCGAGGATGCCCACCACGTGATCGTGCTCGATGCGGCTGCAGGCCTCGGCTTCGCGGAAGAAGCGCTCACGCAGGGCCCGCCGCGGATCCAGCTCGGGCAAAAGCAGCTTGATGGCGTAGCGCTTGGAGATCTTGGTGTGCCGGGCCTCGTATACCGCCCCCATGCCGCCGCGGCCGAGCAGGCGCTCGACGCGGTAGGTGCGCTTGAGCACCCGCCCGAGGTTGGGATCCGTGGGAGCCGTCATCGCGTCTCATGATCGCGCAAATGACCGCGATGTAAAGCGCCGTCGGTGTCGCCCTCGCGACGGGGCCCTCGCGACGGGGCCCTCGCGACGGGGCCCTCGCGATGGGCCCTCGCGGTGCTCGCCGCGGCGCGGGGGCGGCCCCCGCGGCTAGCCGAGGCGCGCGAGCAGGTCGGGCAGCTCGGCCAGGGAAGCGATGGTGTGATCGGAACCGGCGGCCTGCAGCTCGGCGGCGGGGCGGTAGCCGTACAGGGCGGCCACGGTGATCAGGCCCGCGGCGCGGCCCGCCTCCAGGTCGGCCACGCTGTCGCCCACCATGACGCCGCGCGCCGGCGGCACGCCCAGGGTCTCGGCGATGTGCAACAGGGGATCGGGGGCGGGCTTTTTCGGCCCCCCCCAGTCCGCGCCCAGGATCGGGCGCAGCCGGTCGGTCCAGCCGAAGTGAGCCGCGATGGCCTGGCACAGGTCGGTGGGCTTGTTGCTGGCGAGGGCCAGGGCGTGACCCGCCGCGGCGAGGCGGGCGAGGGTCTGTTCCAGCCCGGGGTAGGCGGTGGTGTGCACCACCGGGTGGGCGCGGTAGTGCGAAAGCAGGTGCCGCACCACCTCCGGGGCCCGGGCCACGTCACCGCCCACGTGGACCACGGTGCGGTCCACCAGGCGGCCCACGCCGTCGCCCACGAAGCCGGTGATCACGGCCTCGGGGGCGGGCCCCAGCCCGCAGGCCGCCAGGGCGGCGTTGATGGCCGCGGCGATGTCGCCCCGGCTGTCGACCAGGGTGCCGTCCAGATCGAAGATCACGAACCGAGAAGATGTGCCAGCGGGGGATGACATGCTGGGGAGGGTAGTTCATCGGCTACCGGAGCGCCAGGGACGCGCGCCGGGGCAAGATGTGGTACCGTCCTCGGCGGTTCGGCGGTTCGGCGGTTCGGCGGTTCGGCGGGACAGACGGTTGGGGGGGTGGGGGGGTGGGGGGTTGGGGGGTTGGGAGAGAAAGAGAGGGGGGGTGTGGAGGGGGCGGGAG
>CAYFWA010001065.1:0-2366 GCA_964346625.1 uncultured Myxococcales bacterium | reverse complement strand
GACGACCGCCCGAGAGACGACCGCCCGAGAGACGACCTGCCGGCCGCTCATCCGCGGGGGGCGTCGGAGACGACCCCGGAAGGCCATCGGCTGCTTCCGGCAACGCCGCCGGGCGCGCGCTGTCCTCTGGAGCGGTGGACATGGACGGCTTGCTAAAACCGCACCTGCGCCATCAGCGTCACCAGATGACCCTGGCGCGACGGGCGGTGGGTGCGACCCTGCACGGCGTAGCCGCGCTCGTAGAGCCAGCCATAGTTGAGCATCAGCTTCAGGTGCTTGGCGAAGGCCAGAAAGACCACCGTGGCGCCCACCTCGTGCACGGCCTCCGGCGCGTCTCTCTCCAGCACCGTGTCGCTGCGCAGCGAAAGCGGCGAGCTCCAGCCGTACTGGCGCGCGTTTGCGTTTCGCTTCCAGAAGCCCACCGCGTCGGCGTAGCTGTAGCGGGCCCCCACCGCCAGGTGGATGGGTCGGATGTAGTAGGCGGCCTGGGCGTAGCCCCCGAAGCGGTGGCGCTCGCGGGCCCGGGGGGGATCGACCTGGGTCACGGCCTCGCCGCGGTCCTCGTAGCGATAGAAGAGCTCTCCGCTGAGCGAAAACCCATGGGCCACGAGCCGGAGCTGGGCGGCGGCCTGGTGGACGAAGGAGTTGTCCACCACGCCGTCGTCGTCCAGATCCTCGCCGGTGGGCATGGGCACGAACAGGTAGGCGCCGGTGATCATCAGGCGCAGCGGCCGCGGCCCGTCGCGAAAATCGCCCTCCTCGGCGGGCACCTTCCCGAGGGGAGAGGCCCCGAGCCGGAGCTGGTACAAAAAGTCGACGTTGTCGTTTTCCAGGGTGTTTTTTCCCCCACCGTTGAACACCGAAAGCTCCTGGAACAGCCGATCCTTCCACTGAAAAAAGTGGACGGTGATCCCCACGTCCCGCCCCACCCCGAACATCAGGGCGCCCACCGAAGAATCGGCGAACAGGATGTCGTAGGGGTCGAGCACCTGCTGGGTCGTGAAGGCCACGGGGTACTGCCCCAGGGTCACCCCGAAGAAGTCGCAGGCCCGGTAGTGAAACAGGAAGTCGTACAGCGAGAACCCCTCACCGCTCATCTCCAGCTCGATGTGGTACTGCAGCCGCTTGTCAAAGAGGTTGCCGTTGACCATGAGGATCCCCGTGGGCATGCCCAGGGTGAGGTAGTCCACCGGCTCCTCGGGGCGCAGCGCGGCCGGCCCCACCGCCTGCCCCACCCGCAACCAGGTGCGCAGCACGCCGTTGACGTTGATCTTGTAGCGCCCCCGCGCCGAGGCGACGTAGAAGCCGCCGTCATAGCCCGCACGCACCCCGGCGGTCTCGGCGGGCGGCTCGGCGGCGGCGCGCACCCGGGCGAGGCGCAGCCGCTCGATGCGCTGGGCCAGCTCCTGGACCCGCGCGGAGACCGCGGTGAGCTTGCGGTCCAGGTCCGCCGGGGCCTCGGCGGCGCGCTCGAGCCGATCCACCACGCGCTGGAGCCGGCCGAGCCGGACGTAGAAATCCTTGACCTGATCCAGCAGGGAGTCGAGCTTGGCCAGCCGCGACCGCAGATCGGCGAGCTGCCCACGCAGGCCGGCCACGCCCGCCTTGGCTCGGGCGGCCGGCGCGCCCCCGGCGCCCGGCCGCGCAGGGGCCGCCTGGGTGGGGGTGGCGACGAGGGCCGACAGAAGCAACGAGATCAGGATCGAAGAGATCAGGATCGAACCAACAAAACGATTCCGCATGGATGCACCGGGGGCGCCGGGGGCGCCTGACGTGGCGTGTTCGATTTTGCTACCCCAGCCGTCTCCAAAGCTCGGTTCGCCGGGCCCGAGCGAGCCAGGAGCCCACCCAGCGGCCCGGGAGCGGCCGGGGCCAAGCGAGCGAGAAGCCCACCCAGCGGCCCGGAGGCAACCGCGGCGCGGCGCGACGCGAGGATTCGGCGGCTCCGGCCGCGGCGGGCGCTGGGGAAAAACCCGCGACGGCCCGGATTCGGAAATCACTGCGAGCCCGATAGTTCCCGCGCCAGCCCGGGCGGGTCAAGGAGAATATCGCGCGTCGGGACCCCGCGGCGCCCCGGCCCGCCGGAGGACCCTGGGTGTGATCGTAACCTCTTGGTAAAGACGTCCGACGCCGGGCTCTGACGTCCGGCTCTGACGTCCGGCTCCGACGTCAGGCTACGGCGTCAGGCTACGGCGTCCAGCGTCAGGCGTCAGGCTACGGTTCAGGCGTCAGGCGTCAGGCTACGGTTCAGGCGTCAGGCTACGGCGTCCAGCGTCAGGCGTCAGGCGTCAGGCTACGGTTCAGGCGTCAGGCTCCCGCTCCCGCTCCCGCTCCCGCTCCCGCTCCCGCTCCCGCTCCCGCTCCCG
>CAYFWA010001064.1:0-2374 GCA_964346625.1 uncultured Myxococcales bacterium | reverse complement strand
CAGTCAACATGTCATCAGCGCGGAACAAATCCCGTTGAGAAATTCGGACAGAACCGAAAAATTCGGGCAGAGCCGATTTCCCTCCACGCCATCAGGCTTTTTCCCACACACCATACCTGATTCGCTATAATGGCGTCGTTATCATATTGGCCGCGTTTCCAGCTTCTCAAACCGACCCCATGCCCCGAGACGCCCACGCCCCCCCGCTGCCCACCTTGATCGACGACTGGGGGCGCTGGTTTCTGCGCACCTACTTCATCGGCAGCATGCTCACCATGTGCAGCTTCACGCTGCTGACCCTGGTGGGAGATTTCCCGGGGCCGTACTGGATGGCGCTGCTGCTCGCCGCCTTCATCGTGCCAGCGATCTTCGTGGCGGTGGGGCTGCCGCGGCGCCAGCGGGCGCTGCGGCGGGGCGAGCTGCGCATCACGCCGGTGGACCCGCGGCCGCCGCCGGGCTGGCGCGGCGCCATGTCCCAGATGCGCTGGCTCCTGGCCACGGTGGCCATGTTCGGGGCCTGGCCGGGGTTTTACTTCGTGGCCTCGCAGATCGGCGCTCTCGGGGAGCCGGTGCGCTTCCACTTCGCCGTGGACGAGCGGATGCCCATGTACACCCAGTTTGCCCCGGTCTACACGTGCATCTACTGGTTTTTCATCTTCCCGGCGCTCTACGGCGAGCGCGAGGAGCACTTCTGGGCGCTGCTGCGCGGCTACGGCACCCTCATGGTGATCTGCTCCGCCGTGTTCGTGCTCTACCCGGTGGAGTACCCCCGCGAGCCCCTGGTGATCCGCCACCTGGGCGACTGGAACCTCGCCATCATCCATGGCGCGGATCCGCCCATCAACTGCTTCCCCTCCTCGCACTGCGCCGTGGCCACCTACTCGGCCCTGGCCCTGCGGGAGGTGCGCCCCTCCGCGTTCTTGCCGGGCGCCGCCATGGCTTTGGGCATCTGCGCGGGCACGGTGTTCACCCACCAGCACTACCTCATCGACACCGTGGCCGGCATGATGCTCGGCGGCGGGGCCTACGTGGGCTTCTTCCGCCCCGAGCTCACGCGCCGCCTGGTGGGCGTGGTCACCGCGAGGCGCTGACCGCGCCGGTTGGGTCGGCCGCCGCGTCGGGTCGCCAGCGCAGGGGCCACTGCCCGATGGAGCGGCGCCCTCGGCGGTGGTCCACGGCGCGGCGATACAGCTCGAGCTGCCGCTCGAAGACGTGGTCCCAGCTCAGATTCGCCTCCACGAAGCGACGCCCCCGCCGCCCCAGCTCCGCCCGGTCCGGGCGCCGCGCCAGGGCCACCGTGGCGTCCTCCAGGATCCGGGCGTCGCCCTGGGCGATGGTGACCCCACAGCCGGCGCGCTGGATCCAGTCTCGCCCGGCGCCGCCCCCGGGGCCCACCAGGGGAACGCCGGAGGCCATGGCCTCCACGATGCTGAAGCCGAAGGTCTCGTAGGGGCTCAGGGCGAACACGAGGTCCGCGCTGGCCAGGTGCCGCGCCATCTCCTCGCGGCCCGTCAGGTAGCCCACGTAGTGCAGGTCCTCGTGCGCCCGGGCCAGCGCCTCCACCTTGGGCCGGCCCGGGCCGTCGCCGGCGAACACCATCACCGCGCCGGTGCGCGCCCGGATCCCCGGCGCGGCCTGAACGAGCTCGAAGATGCCCTTTTCCCGGATCAGCCGGTGGGGAAAGAAGATGAGCGGGCGCTCTTCGGCCCCGTAGCGCGCCCGCAGCTCGGCGCTGCGGTGCTGCGGATGAAACCCCTCGGTGTCCACCCCGAGGGGACACTGCATCACCCGCGGTACCCCGTGGGCCACGAGGTTTTCCACCACGCAGTCCCCTACGGCGATCACCGCGTCTAAGGCCCCGTAGGTCTGGCGGGCGTACCACCAGCCCACCCGCTCCAGGACGTCTCCGAGCCCCTCGGATGCCTTGGCCCCGTAGTAGCGAAAGTAGGCCGTGGGGTAGTCGGTGTGCCAAAACCCGAGCAGCGTGAGGTCCATCCCGCGGGTGGCCCAGCGCATCAGCAGGGGATCCACGTAGCAGCCTCCCACCTCCACCACGTCCGGTGCCAGCGACCCGAACAGCTCTCGCAGCCCCCGGGGATCCAGCCGGTGCCGGTAGCCCGCGGTGAAGGGCACCGCCGAAGCGTACAGGTGGCGCAGCGTGGATCCGTGGACCGCCTCCGAGGCGTCCCGATCCGACGGCACCACCAACGTGTAGTCCACGTCGTCGCGGGCCCCCAGCGCCCGGAGCTTGCGCTCGTGGTACGTCCGGATCCCGCCGCCCTGGAAGCTGAACATGTTGTTGAAGTCCACCACCCGCAGCGGCCGACCCCGTCCGGCTCCGGCCCCCACCCCGGCTCCGGCTCCGGCCCCCACC
>CAYFWA010001063.1:0-2376 GCA_964346625.1 uncultured Myxococcales bacterium | reverse complement strand
AGGGCCGTAGCGTCTGCCACCACCTGGGCCAGCGCCGAGGCCGCGTGGGTCTGTGCCGCCGTGCTCACCGCCTCCCCGGCGGCCTCCCGCTCGGGGTGCAGCGTCGGGTTGGCCAGGCCGAAGTGGGTGGTGCTCAGGGTGCGCAGCCGCGCCTCGAAGGCCTCGCTCAGCGCGGCGGCCGTCGATACGGGCGGCGTCCCGCCGGCCACGGCGCGGGCCCACCGGTCGTAGAGCCGCGAGCGCGCCACCCGGGTGTAGAACCGGTGGTTCACCGGCTTCTCGGTCCACGACGAGAACCCGTCGAAGGCCCCGTCGGCCAGGTCCCGCCGGAGGGTCACCGAGGCCACGGGCTCGAGCTCCGCCACGATGTCCTGCAGCCGGCGCGGCCGCACCCAGTCGGCCTCCAGAGCCTCCACGTCTTCCAGCTCCTGCTCGAAGCCCTCCCAGGTCTCGCTGTCGGCGTCGAAGTGGATGGCCAGCACCACGGTGCCCGTGAGGTTCTGGTGGAGCTGTCGCAGCCAGTTGGCCAGCCCCCCGTGATCCATCACGTCGCCGTGGTGATACACCGGGATCAGCGTCATGGTCTCCGGGTACAGCGGGCTCTTCAGCGTCAGCAGGCCGTGGGCCTCGGCCAGCGACAGCCGCGTCTCGTGCCGGAACCCCGTGAACGACGTCGCGCTGTAAAAGAGCGTGATCCAGTCGATGCCGTGGTCGCGATACAGCCGGGTGTGCGCCGGCGTGAAGGTGTTTTCCTGCGGCTGCACCCCGGGAGCCCAGCGCCCGGGCACGAAGGCCTCCAGGCTCGCCTTGGCCCGGTCCACCGACGCCCCGAATTCATCGGCGCTCTCGCAGGCCATCAGGCCGTTGTTCCAGCTCATCAGCCGGATCCCGTCGGTGCCGTCGCTTACCCGCCGCGCGATGTCCTCCAGGATGTCCGGCGCATCCTCGGCCAGCCACCCGTCGAGCGAGAACAGGTTCTCGATGTCCCAGTCGTTGTGAAACTGCGGGTGTCGGTCCAGGATCTCGATGGTGTTGCGGATGATCCGGATGTCCTTGCCGTAGCCGTCCTCGGTGTTTTCGTCTCCGCGATACGAGTGATACAGGTTGGTATGCTGGCTCAGCGCCAGCAGCACCGTCGCCCCCCCTCGGGCCGGGCACTCCACCGCCGTGGGCGGCCCCTCGTACAGGGTCGCCCCGATGGCCACCTGCAGTCGGCCACGCGCCACGAACCGCACGTCCGCGCCCACCTCGCCCGCGTCCACGCCTCCGTCGTCACCCGCTCTCCCGAACGAGCCGCCCTCACCAGCAGAGCCTCCGTCACCGGAATCCGCGCCCCCCCCACAGCGCAGCCGCCGCCAGGTCCCCTTGCGCCAGTACCACACGTCCCCCGCCAGCGTGACCGCCGCGATCTCCCCGCCCGCGCTCACGTCCATCGCCCACAGGTCCGGCGGCACCGGCTCCGGCCCCAGCAGCGTCCACCCCTGTCCGTTCTGATCCGGTCCGTCTGGCGCCGGTCCGTCTGGCGCCGGTCCGTCTGGCGCCGCTTCGTCCCGCCGCCAGATCCCCTGCCCCAGGGTGGCCACCAGCAGCTTCCCGCTCGGCGTGGTCGCCACGTCCACCACGAACCGCACCGTCTCGGGCGTCGCCACCTGCACCGGCTCCGCCTCAGGCTCCGCCCCAGGCCCCGCCAGCGTCCGCACCTGCTGCCCGAACAGCTCCACCGCCCACGGCGGGACGATCCCCTTCGGGCTCACGTACCCCGCCGCGATGCCATTTTCATCGCCACCACTCCCATCACCACCACTCCCATCGCCACCACTCCCACCGCCATCCCACGGCGTCACCGACCACGCCAGCGGCGACAGGTTGCCGTCCACCAGATCCAGCGCCCACGTCCCGTCCTGCCACCGCCCCGCCTCCTCGTCCCACCGCAGCACCCCCCGCCCCACCGTGGCCAGATACAGCGTCCCCCCCGGCGTCCGCGTGAACTGCCGCGGGATCGGCCGCCGCAGCGAAAGCGGCTGGATCGGCACGTCCGGCGTCACGTAGCCCTCCCAAAGCCCCGTCCACTGCGCTCCCCCGTCGCGGGACCGATACACCGCCCCCCGCTCATAGCCCACCCAGATCGTCTGGTCCGCGTCCACCCACGCCGCGCTCAGCCGGTGCCCCCGCTCCGCCTCTGGCAGCGGCACCGCCTCCCGCTCCGGATCCAGCAGCGCCCCCCGGGTCAGCACCCACCCCGGCTCCCCGCAGCTCAAGCTCAGGATCGGCGCCTCCAGCGTCTCGCTGGCAGGCGGCTCCGGCTCGATGGGCGCGTCACATCCACGCCGAGTTAGGCAGCCTGGAAGGGCTGGTGATTGTCGACGAAACCTCCAT
>CAYFWA010001062.1:0-2377 GCA_964346625.1 uncultured Myxococcales bacterium | reverse complement strand
GCCGCGACGGGATCATTCGGATCGAGCGGCTCGCCCACCCGGGCCTGGGCCCCGCATCGGTTCGGTTCGATCCGGCCCTCAATACCGGAACCGGCGGAGCTGGCTCCACTGGAAGGCCGGGCCCCACAGCGGGGTCTGCACGGGCTGGGAGGGGTCCAGCGCGAACCAGGCGCCGCCGCCCGTAGTGTTGCGCTGCAGCACGTGAAAGGACTGGGCCGGGGTGAACCCCTCGGCGAGCAGGGCGCGGAGCCGCCCGCGGCCGCCGACCTCGCGGGCCACGTCCAGGATCACCACCGCGTGACCCAGGGCCCCGGGGCGCGGGGGCGGCTGGATGAAAAAGTGCCCGGCCGAAAGCCGCGCGAAGGGCACCCGCGGCTCGCCCACGTGGTGCATGGTGCCGGTCATGGCGAACAGGAACGTCAAATAGCGGCGGAAGTTGCGCCGGCTCAGGCTCGCGTAGGCGCGCTTTTCGTAGACGATGCGGCCGCCGCGGCGCTTGGGCCGGATGCCCCGGGCCCACTGGGCCCAGCCGAAGTAGCGGCCGCCGGCGTAGCGAAAGCGCGCCCGGTGGGGGCGCTTTTTGTACCAGAGGTACTCGGCCCGCAGCCGGATCAAGGTGTCCACGCACTGCTGCAGGTCCCGCTTGCCCACGTCCAGGTCCACCACCGCGGCGGCCACGGCGGTGGAGGCCGCGAGCGGGGCGCCGCGGTGATCGCGCACCGGCGTGCCCGGCTTGCGCAGCGGCAGGTGCCGCAGCCAGTGGGCGTAGGAGCCGGCCGTCACCCGGACCCGTCGAAAGCCCGCCGGCGCGGGAAACCGCGCCGAGAGCGGCTCGTAGCCGGCGCGCTTTCGCGGCCAGCGGTAGCGCCGCGCGGCCTGCGCGGCGGTGGGTGCGGCGGTGGTCGGACGCGCCGGACGCGCCGGACGCGCTGCCCGCGCCTCCCGCGCCGCTCGCGCGCGCCGCGGAGATCGCGCCCGCCGGGCTGCGGGCCTCGTCCGGGTGGCGGCCCGGCGGCTCGTTTCCCGCGCCGTTTCGGCGCGCTTTGCCCCGGGCCGGGCCGCGGCCGCGGCCGCGGCCAAGGCGTATTTACCGCGGGCGCGGTGGGGCTTCGGTAGCTCGGGGCGACGCGACGCCGCCGCGGCGGCGGGGGTCGGCCGCGTCGGACGCGGCTCGGAGCAGCCCCCCCCGGCGGGGGACGCCCAGAGAAGCACCATTGCGATCGGGGCGGTCGAAGCAGGGGGGAAACGCAACGTGGGCTCAGTCATCACCGTATCCGTTTTCTTTGCTGATCCGCATAGACGAGTGTACCGCCGAAACGTTCCAGCGCTTCCTTCATCGAGGGGGCCCGCTCGTGGCAAACCATCGAGCGCGGGCGGTGCGGCTCGGTGGGCGATGCCACCGGGCAGGGGCGCTGGGTTTGTCAGGGCCTTCGATTTGGTGTATCCCCTGGCCATGAAGGCTGTCATCCTGGCGGCGGGCGTTGGCTCGCGTCTCAGACCCCTTACCGACAATACGCCCAAGGGGCTGGTGGAGGTGGGGGGCAAGCCCATCCTCGGCCACTCCCTCGAGGCGTTTTACCGCGCGGGCATCGGGGAGGCGATCCTGGTCACCGGTCACCTGCACGAGCAGGTGGAGGCCTTCGCCCGAAACCAGCCGCTGCCGTGTCGGTGCGTGTACAACCCGCGTTACGACACGGCCAACAACTACTACTCGCTGCTCGTGGCCGAGCAGGCGCTGGGGGGCCAGGGGTTCGTGAAGGTGGACTCGGACCTGGTGTTTCGGCCCGCGGTGCTGGCGCGGATGCTGTCGGCGGAGGCGGACCTGTGCATCGCCTGTGATCCGACGGTGAGCCTGGGGGCCGAGGAGATGAAGCTGCTCGCCGACGAGGCCGGTCAGATCCGGGGCTGCTCCAAGGAGCTGGATCCGGCCGGCTGCGTGGGGGAGTCCATCGGCATGGAGAAGATCGGCGAGGCCTTTTCGCCGGTGCTGTTCGACGAGCTGCGGGCCATGGACGCCGAGGGGCTCACCGACGCCTACTACGAGGACGCCTATCACCGGCTGGGCCAGCGGGGGGGGCACGACATCCGCGCGGTGGACGTGGCCGGGTTGCCGTGGGCCGAGATCGACGACGCCGCGGATCTGGCTCACGCCAACGCGCTGTTTTCGTCCGCTTCGGCCTGAGGGCGGCGCCGAGGCCCAGGCGCGCTTCGCTGCCATGTCCATAAGCTCCCGTCGCGACGCTGGTTCCCGTTCCGATCGTGTTGACCGTTCCGAGCGTTCCGACTCCGCTGCGGCGGCCGACTCCGCTGCGGTTGCCGACTCCGCTGCGGTTGCCGACTCCGCTGCGGTTGCCGACGCCGCTGCGGTTGCCGACGC
>CAYFWA010001061.1:0-2382 GCA_964346625.1 uncultured Myxococcales bacterium | reverse complement strand
GTCTCGCTACATGCCGCGGGAGCGGCCGATGCGGTGGGAGCGGCGGGAGCGGATGGAGCGGCCGGAGCGGCTGGAGCGGCAGGAGCGGCTGGATCGGCAGGATCGGCAGGAGCCGCAGGAGCCGCTCGAGCGAAGGACGCGATTGAGCCCCCTGGAGCGGCACGGGCGAGGGTGGCTCGGGAGAGCCCGCGGGAGGCGGCGGCGATGACCCGGAATCCGGCACAGCGCCGGGCCCGGCGCGTCCCGACCCTGCGGGAGGCCCAGCGCCGCATGGCCGATAATCCCCGGGTGCTGCGCGATCCGCGACATCTGGCGCGCCCCGAAGGGACCGGGCCCCTGGTGACGGTGATCACCGCGGTGCGCGACAACGCCGACACGCTCGCGCGCTGTCTGCAGAGCGTGCAAGCGCAGGACCACGGGCCCGTGGAGCACGTGGTGGTGGACGGCGGCTCCACCGATGGGACCCTGGAGATCATCCACCGCCACGCCGCGTGCATCGCGGCGCTGGTCAGCGAGCCGGACGCGGGCATCAGCGACGCCTTCAACCGGGGCCTCGGCCTCGCCCGAGGGGAGATCATCGGGCTGCTCAACGCCGACGACTGGTACGAGCCCGACGCCGTGGGGCAGGCGGTGCGGGCCCTGGGGGCGCAGCCGGAGGCGGGCATCGCCTGTGGGCGCCTCCGGTACTGGCGCGGCGAGGAGCCAGACGTGGAGTTCCCCTCCCAGCCCGAGCGGCTCGGCGTGGACATGACCGTCAACCACCCCACCCTGTTCGTCCGGCGGTCGGTCTACGAGCGCATCGGGCTGTTTCGCCCCGATCTCCATCTGGCCATGGACTACGAGCTGGTGCTGCGGGCGCGTCGGCTGGGGGTGCGCTTCGTCAGCGTGGACCGGGTGCTGGCGAACATGTCCTGGGAGGGCGCCTCGGATCGCCGCTGGCGCCAGACCCTGTGGGAGGTGGCGCGGGTGGTGCACGATCTGTACCCCCGGGACCCGTGGACGCACGCGCTGCTGCTTTTCAAGCTGAGCAAGGCCACCACCGCCCGGGCGCTGGAGGCCGCGGGGCTGTCGCGCCTCACGCGGCTGTATCGCGAGCGGCTCTCGCGGTTCAAGCGCCGCTACCCCGATTGAGTCAGGATGCCGGTCGGCCGCCCGCTAGCCGGTGCGCGGCCGGCGCAGCCGGTGCGCGGCCGCCCGCTAGCCGGTGCGCGGCCGGCTCAGCCGGTGCGCGGCCGGCGCAGCCGGTGCGCGGCCGCCCGCTAGCCGGTGCGCGGCCGGCTCAGCCGGTGCGCGGACGGCTCGACGTCTGCTGGGGCCGGTTCGGGACCCGTGTGTGCAGGCCCCCGTATCCCTTGCCGGTCAGTACAGCCCACCGGCCGAGAGCCGGTCGATGCCCCAGCGCAGCGCGCGCCCGAGGCCGGGGGTCTGCAGGGCGCCGGCCAGCAGCCGGTTGGGCCAGCCCGGGACCAGCACCGTGGGCTGGCCGCGATCCAGGGCGGCCAGGGACTCGCGGACCACCTGCTCGGCGCTCATCCAGGCCCAGCGGGGCACCTGCTCGTATTTGAACTCGTCATAGTCCGGCGAGTCGAGGAACTCGGTGCGGGTCAGGCCCGGACAGACGGCCTGGACCCGGATCCCGGCGGGCCCCACCTCCGCCTGCAGCCCCTCGGCGAACTGGTTGAGGTAGGCCTTGGTGGCCGAGTAGGTCACGTAGCGGGCCGTGGTGAAAAAGCCCGCCAGCGACGACACGAGGATCACCGCGCCCCCGCGGGCCTCGAGCATGGCGGGCAGGGCGGCGCGGGCGAGCCGCACCGCCGCCTCCACGTGCAGCCGGACCATCTGCAGGGTGCGATCCGCCGGCAAGGCGGCGAAGTGGTCCCGGGTGCCGAACCCGGCGGCGTGCACCAGGGTCTGCAGGGGTCCCCGTAGCGCGATCCAGGCCTCCACCGCCCCCACCCCCTGCTCGCCGGAGAGATCCGCCTCGATGGTCTCGGCGCGGACGCCGTGGCGCTGCTCGAGCTCGGCCGCCAGCGCCTGCAGCCGATCGCGGCGCCGCGCCACCAGGGCGACGGGCTGCCCGCGCTCGGCCAGGACCCGGGCGTACGCCGCCCCGATGCCGCTGGAGGCGCCCGTCACCAGCGCCCAGCGATCGGCACGGGGCGTGTCGCTCGCCTGGGGGGCGCGCGTCGCGGCGGTGTCTTGAGTGGGCTCGTTCGTTTGCGCAGCGCGCTCGCGCTCGGTCGTGCCGTGCACGGGTCGGCCCTCGGGTACGGGGCTCATCGAGTGGCTTCGGATGTGGCTCCGGCCGCGTTTTCGTTCCCTCGCCTTCGTCCCCGCCGCCGTCCTCGTCCCCGCCGCCGTCCTCGTCCCCGCCGCCGTCCT
>CAYFWA010001060.1:0-2386 GCA_964346625.1 uncultured Myxococcales bacterium | reverse complement strand
TTTCCTCGGGTGAATGGGGGAATTCGTCCTGCAGCAGGGCGATCTGGCGCTTGGCACGAACAAGATTGCCCAGCTCGAGTTGAATGCGCGCGAGTTCGAGTCGCAGCTTGGGGGTGAAGCGGGGGTCGGCGTCGACGAGGAGGGCGCGCTCGAGGCAAACGGCGGCCTTTCGGGGCTGGTCGTTGCCCACGAGGGCCTTGGCCTTGAGAAGGTTCATGGCGGGGTTGAGGCGTTCGGTGGGCTTTTCCCACTCGAGGGTGTCGATGGCTTCGAGGGCCTCGCGGGGGCGTTCCTTTTCGATGTAGTTTCGGATGCGAAAGTAGTGGGCCTGCTGCTTGGCGAGTTCGACCTTGTCGAGGGTGCGGTCCTCGAGGAGGTGGGCGCGCTGGGGGCTGGCGCGGTAGGGTCGATGCGCGTCGCTGGCTCGAGGGGGGAGGGTGCGTGGCCTGCACCGGAGCAGCAGACCCACAGCGGGAGCGCCAGCCACAGGAGTGTCAGCTCGGGGGCGAGGGGACGACGGGGCAGGGAAGGGGGAGGGGCTTCCGGGGTGGCGAATCGAGCCAGGGTTCGGATCATGTGAGGGGCTTCTCCAGGACGGAATCCCGCCGCGCGGCCTCTTCCTCCTCCCGTTTGGCGATCTTTCGGGCGGTCTCGCCCGCGGCGCGGGCCAGGGACTCGGCCTCTGCCACCACCTCGGGCGAGGGGACCTCGGGGTCATAGTAGACTCGCTCGGCCAGGCTGGTGAGCTCGCTCAACCCCTCACGCAGCTCGGCGGCGCGCTGCACCAACGCGGTGGTGGTCTCGGCCGGGGTCCAGTAGCGGACCAGCTCCGGATCCGGGAGCATGGGGCGCACCACCGCCGTGTAGATGTCCATGACCCTCCCCCGCACCGACAGCAGGCGGACCCGCAGCCCCTGGAGCTCGCCGCGGTGGGGGAGGGTCACCGCGAGGGACTGGGGCAGCCAGCCGGGCGCGGTGACCAGCAGGCTCCATGATCCCGCCGGGACGTTCCGCAGCTCGAACCGCCCATCGGCCCGGGTGGGGGTGCTGCGATCCTCGGGCGCCTGCGCCTGCGCCTGCGCCTGCGCCTGCGCCTGCGCCTGCGCCTGCGCCGGAGAGGTATCCCCGGTTCTCTCGGCGTCGGCCTCCCGCGGTGGAGGCGACGAGGCGGACGACGCGGGCGAGGCGGGCGACGCGGGCGCTCGCAGGTACACGCGGGCGTTGGACAAGGGGACACCGGATTGCAGGTCCACCACCGTGCCGCTCACGCCGTGCTGATCCTCGCCGAACAGCCTGCGCAGCGATCGGCGCCGGCCGAGCTCGATGCCCCCCTGGGCCTGCCCCGGAGCCTCACGCCGGTCTCGCAGGCGCTTTCGCAGCCGGCGCCAAGGGCGTCGGCGAATCGCCAGGATCCCGAGGAGAAACAGCACCGTGACCCCGGCGGGCACAGCGTAGTACCACACGGGGATGGGGCGGCTGGGCACCACGGTGAGGGCGACCGGCGCCGAGCGCGAGGGGCGGCGCCAGGCCGTGCGCGGGACGAACTGTGCTCGCACCGCCAGCTCACCGAGGGGCACGTGCCCCAGGGGCATCGACACCGCGTAGCGCCCGTCCGCGTCGGTGCGGGCGGTGGTCAGGCGGCGCCCGCGGGCCTCGAGGTGCACCGTGGCCGCACCCACCGGCCCGGCGGCGTCCGTGACGCGCCCCCGGGCGCGGACGCCCACGTCCCGGCGGGCCTTGGCGCGATTGAAGGCGAGGGTGATGGACGTGGCAGTGACCAGGTACAGCCGCTGGCTCGTCTGCGCGGCGTTGTAGCGTTCGGTGGCGCCCGAGCGCGCCAGCAGCGTCAGCTCCCCGGGTGGTCCCAGCCGGCCTGGATCCAGCGAGCCCCGCAGGCGTCCGTCGGCGTCGGTCTTTCCACGGATCCGTAGGCGCGCGCGGCCTTCACGGCGCGCCACCAGGGTCACCGGTACGCCGGCGATGGGGCCCGTCTGCCGCGCGGTCACCGTCACGGCGATCGGGCGGCCGCCCATCTCGACTCGCGGCGGGGCGGAGATGGCCAGGGTGATGGCTTCCTTGCTCAGGTCCACCGCGGAGACCGACGGGGCCGCGGGCGCGTAGAGACCACCGCCGCCGTAGGACAGCTTCAGGTCATAGCTGCCCCGGTGATGGGGGATCTGGAACTGCGCGCTGCCCTGCTTGGTGGTGGTCCGCGTGGCGCGGAAGATCGTCTTGCCGAAGCGCGAGATGGCCAGCGTCACCGGCTGGCCTTCGACGCCCTCCTCCAGATCCGCGTCCATCAGGCGCACCGTCACCATCACGCCCCCCGGGACGCGTTTCATCTCCCTGACCTCCAGCCGGGTGGTGCCCCGTACGGTCACGGTGG
>CAYFWA010001059.1:0-2394 GCA_964346625.1 uncultured Myxococcales bacterium | reverse complement strand
CGGGTGCCACGGGTGCCACGGGTGCCACGGGTGCCACGGGTGCCACGGGTGCCACGGGTGATACGGGTGACACGGGTGACACGGGTGATACGGGTGACACGGGTGACACGGTGGAGCAGGTCCAGCGCCGGATCATCAATGGCACGCCGGATACGCGACCGGAGCACAACGCGGTGGTGGCGCTGACGTGGGGGCCGGGGGACGACAACTTCTGCTCGGGGACGCTCATCGCGCCGGACGTGGTGGCCACGGCGGCGCACTGCCTGGACGCGGTGAGCCCGTCGGTGCTGCACGTGTTTTTCGGCAACGACGTGAGCCAGAGCCAGGGGCAGGTGGGGGTGCACGTGGGGGCAGCAGAGGTCATGCCGCACCCGCTGTACGAGGGCGAGCCGCGCTTCGAGTACGACATCGGGCTGGTGCGCCTCGACGGGGCGGCGCCGGTGGACGCCACGCCCATCCCGATCCTGCCCGCGGGGATGGACCTGACGGCGACCGACGAGGGGACGCCGGTTGAGTTCGTTGGCTTCGGCCAGACCGAGTACGGGACATCGGGGGTGAAGCTGTCTTTTTTGGGGGAGATCGTGAGCGTGTGCGACGGCCCGGAGCCCTGCGCCTACGGCGGGGGCGGCACGGTGGCGCCGCGGGCCATCGGCTACTCGGTGCAGGGGGGCGGCCCGTGCAGCGGCGATAGCGGGGGGCCGGCCCTCGTGACGCGTTACGGGCAGGAGTACGTGGCGGCGGTGACCTCCTACGGGGACGAGGGGTGCGACTACTACGGCGTGAGCACGCGTACGGACCGGTACCGGGGCTGGATCGAGGCCTTCATCCAGGGCATCAGCGAAGACTGCGGCGGCGCCGGAGACGAGGATCGGGACGGATTGGGAGACTGCGCGGACCCCGACTGTGATGACTCCGAGGACTGTCCCGAGGCCGCCTGTCGCGCACCCGAAGTCCTGCGCTGCGGGGACCGGGTGGAGGCCACCACCGTAGGGGGGAGCTACCAGATGCGCCGCTACACCTGCGCGGGCAACGACGTGGCGCCGGAGCGAGGCCCCGAGCGGGCCTACCGGGTGGACGCGCCCGCCGGGCTCGACGTCACGGTGCACGTCACCATGGACGGCACCGGGGATCTGGATCTGTTCCTGCTGCCGACCTTCGGCCCGGATTGCGCCACCTGGGATTGCCTGGACGTGTCCGCAGAGGCCGGGGACACGGCGGAGTCGTTGACCTTTGGCATGGACGACGACGTCAGGGTGGTGGTGGATACCTGGGACCATCCCGCTCCCTACACCATCGAGCTGCAGTGTCACACCCGCGCAGAGCGCTGTGACAACGGCATCGACGACGACGCCGACGGGGCGCTGGATTGCGAAGATCCCGACTGTGCTCAGGCGGGTCCGTGCCTGCCGCCGCCGGAGAACTGCATCAACGGCGTGGACGACGATCTGGACGGCAAAGTGGACTGCGACGACCCCGACTGCGCCGAAAGCCGCCTCTGCGACAACGGGGGGGGCTCGGACGGGGGGTGTCACCAGAGCCGGGGCGACAATGGGCCCGGCCCTGGGCTCGCTGGGCTGGTACTGCTGCTCCTCTGGAAGGAGAGGCGGAGGCAGAGGCGCTGACAGAGGCGCTGACGCACAACGCGTTGAGGGGGGCGCATGCCGGAAACTTGCGGTTTCTCATCGGATCGCCGTAAGATCTGAGGCATGAAATCTCCGCGTGTGGTGCTCACGACCCTCCTCGAGCTCACCCATCAGGCCGTAGAGGGCCTTTCGGTGGACACTCTGCTGCAGCGCGTCACCGACGCGGCCATCCGGCTCTCGCCCGCCGAGCATGTCTCGGTGAGGCTGTTGCAACGCGCTGGCGCTACGCTGGTGTGCCGGGCCCGAGCTGGGGTCGGCAAGGAGGCGCCGCCCATGCACATCCGCACCGGTGAGGGGATCCTGGGCTGGGTGGTGGAGCGGGGGCGAGGTGCACACGTGCGCGATACCCTCGAGGACGAGCGCTTCAAGGAGGCCGCGCAACAAGGGTTCACCGTACGCTCGGTGATCGCGGCGCCGCTCAAGGTCTCTGGCGAGGTGAAAGGGGTGCTCGCCATGAGCGCCTCGGTGCCGCAGGCCTTCTCCGCCGATGATGAGGTGCTGGCGCAGCTTCTCGCGAACTGGACGCTGCCCTTCATCGAGCTCGCCCGCCTGCGCCAGGGCCCCGGTCAAGAATAAGGTGTCCAGTCCAGACCCGCGAGCGAAGCGAGCTCACGCAGCCAGCCGGGATGGATCGGCGGCCTGAACGATCAGATAATTCGTGATCGGGGCCCAAGAAGCCGCCGCAACTGCTCGATTGCAGTAGACTCGTAACGCGAACGCTGCAAGCTGGTGACGGGCCACAGAGGCTAGA
>CAYFWA010001058.1:0-2395 GCA_964346625.1 uncultured Myxococcales bacterium | reverse complement strand
GCCCATCCCCTCCCCGCAATCGGCTCAGCGAGAGTGAGGATCCGATGGACTGAACGGGTTTGGCGCCGAGGGAGCCGGGGTCGACGTCTCGGAGGCGGACGGATTCCGGGACTCGGAAGCTCGCGGCGCCGCGGCGGGTGCCTCCCGACGCGGCGGCTGCGCCGTCGCTGGACCCCTGGTGGCCGCCTCGGCGCCCGCCTCGGCCGGCGGATTGTCCACCCGCTCACGCAAGTCCTTGCCGACCTTGAAAAAGGGCAGGCGTTTGGGCTTCACGTGCACAGGATCGCCCGTGCGCGGGTTGCGGCCCTCGTAGGCCTTGTATTGACGGACGGTGAAGCTGCCGAAACCACGGATCTCGATGCCCTCGTTGCGGTTGAGGGAATCCACCATGCTCTCGAAGACACAGTTCACGACGAGCTCTGCTTTGCCCTTCGGTAGCTTCAGCCGGCCGGCTACGGCTTCGATCAACTCGGATTTTGTCATGTGTTTCCGCTCCCGCAGAGAGACTCGAATATGGATGGTAGCGTAGGAAAACCGGGCGTTCAAACAAAAAAATCAGGAGCTTCGCCCGGCAAGCCGCGGCGGGTCGGGCGGGTCGGGCGGGTGGCGTCACCGCAGCGGCGGCGCCCACCCGCCGCGGAGCCATCGGGGGCTGCCGTCCCGGGCACCGTCGCGTCGCACGCGGAAAACCGACCTCATCGGGCACCCGCACCCAGACCGAAAGGGAGAGAGGCGCGCGCCACTTCGGGAGGCAGCGCGCCTTTTTTGCAGCCCGTTGACGGGAGCGGCGACCTGTGGTGGGCTCGGACCCCATGACGGAAATCCAGATGAACGACTCACGAATCGCCCGTGTTTCCGAGGTCATCAGCGCGTCCAGCACCGGCTTCGAGGACGCCATCAAGGTGGGCTTCGAGCGAGCCAAGCGTACGCTGCGGGGCATCACGGGCCTGCGCGTGCTCGAGCAGACCGCCTCGGTCCAGGACGGCGAGATCCAGGAGTATCGGGTCCGGATGGAGGTGATCTTCGTGTTGGACGAGTAGCAGCGAAGGGGCAGCCTCCCTGCCGCTCCCCTGCCTCCCGGCGCTGAACGTGTACGGCCCGTCGCGCCGGGGGGGTGAACGCGTACGGTCAGTCGAGCCGGTAGTTGGGCGCTTCCTTGGTGATGATCACGTCGTGGACATGGCTCTCGCGCAGCGCCTGGGGGGTAATGCGGAAAAGCTCCGCCTTCTCGTGTAGCTCGGAGATGGTGCGGCACCCGGTGTAGCCCATGCCGGACTTGATGCCCCCCACGAGCTGGTAGACCGAGCGCGAGAGCCTGCCCTTGTAGGGAACCCGCCCCTCGATGCCTTCGGGCACCAGCTTGCTCTCCTCTTGCCCCCCCTGGAAGTAGCGATCGGCGCTACCGGCCCGCATGGCGCCAATGGAGCCCATCCCCCGATACACCTTGTAGGAGCGCCCCTGATACAGGACGACCTCACCCGGCGCCTCGTCTGTGCCCGCGAACAGGCTCCCGATCATGATGGTGTGGGCCCCCGCCACCAACGCCTTGACGATGTCGCCGGAGTACTTGATGCCGCCGTCGGCCACCAGGGGAATCCCTGTTTCCCGAGCGACCTCGGCGCAGTCCATCACGGCCGTCATCTGCGGTACCCCAACCCCCGACACCACGCGGGTGGTGCAGATGGAGCCCGGCCCGATGCCCACCTTCACCGCATCCGCGCCAGCGTCCACCAGCGCCCGGAAGCCCGCCGCCGTCCCCACGTTCCCCGCGATGATCTGCGTCTCGGGGTACGCCTCCCGCAATCGCCGCAACACCTCGATGACCTTCTGGGAGTGCCCGTGGGCCGTGTCCAGACACAGCACGTCCACCTCCGCCGCCACCAGCCGCTCGGCTCGCTCGTCGACGTCGGGCCCCGTCCCGAGAGCCGCCCCCACGCGGAGCCGCCCGAAGGAGTCTTTCACGGCCAGCGGGTTTCGCTCGGCCGCCTGGATGTCCCGAATGGTGATCAACCCCTTGAGCCGGCCCGCGTCATCCACCACCAGGAGCTTCTCGATGCGGTTCTGGTGAAGCAGCTCCTTGCAGGTCTCCGGATCCACGCCCTCTGTCACCGTGATGATCTCGGAGGTCATCACCTCGCCCACGCACGAGTCGAGGTTCTTTTCGAATCGCAGGTCCCGGTTGGTGAGAATCCCCACCACGCGATCCGCCTTGACCACCGGAAGGCCAGAGAATCGTTTGGCCTTCATGATCTCGATGGCGTCGCGCACGCGCTGGTCGGGGTGCACGGTGACCGGGTCCACCACGATGCCGCTCTGCACTTTCTTGACCTTCATCACCTCGGTGGCCTGAACCTCCGGGGTGAAGTTGCGGTGGATGATCCCCAGCCCCCCCTCC
>CAYFWA010001057.1:0-2396 GCA_964346625.1 uncultured Myxococcales bacterium | reverse complement strand
GCGGTTTTTCCGGGCTCACCCCCAATCATCGCGCTTCGCGCCGCTGCAGGGTAAGGCGACAACTCGCCGTTTCGCGAAGCTTCGGTCCTACGGGACACCTAAACGGTTACGGCTGGCTCTTTGGTGCACGCTTTTCGGCTTGGGCGCGGTGCTGTCCGCCGGGCGCTGCATGCGTCCGCCCGGGGGAGCCGGAGGCCCAGACGGCGGCGCCCCGGCGAATCCTCAAGCGGCGGCTCCGGCGGGCGCCAAGCGCGCTACGGTGACGCGCCTGCTCGCGCCGCTGGGCTCGGCCCGGCGCGTGGTCACCACCCGGCTGCAGGGCCCGCTGGACGCGCTGCGGCTCAAACAGCTCCGGGCCGCGCTGGCCGGCGTGTCGCGCCCCGACGCGCTGGTGCTGACCTTCGACGCGCCGCGCGGCGAGATCAAGGCCGCCCGCCAGGCCTACGAGGCCCTGCGCGGGGCCGAGGCCTTCGTGGTGCTGGTGCTCAGCGAGCGCGCCCTGGGGGCGGCGGCCTTGCTGCCGCTGGCCGCCGACGTGGTGCTCATGGGCTCGCGGGCCCGCTGGGGGGCCGTCAAAGACGGCGTCGCCTTCGACGAGGCGCTCTCCGCTGCCCAGCGCGCCGAGCTGCGCGGCGCCTTCCGGGTCGCCGCCCTCAAGGCCCGCCGCCCGGTGAAGGCGGCGCTGGCCATGCTGGGCGCCGACGGCAAGCCCCGCCAATACCGCGGCCGCGCGGCCGCGCGCCACGGGCTGGCCGACAGCCGCTTTCGCGACTACCAGAACCTGCTGCGCAAGATCGCCCGCGCCCAGGCCCGCCCGGCGGCGCGGCCGGGGGCCCACCCGAAAACGCGCGGCGGCGGCGCCGCCGGCGCCGCCGCCAGCGGGGACGCCGACGCACCCCGCGCCCGGCGGTCTCCCCGGGCCCCGGCGACGGCGCGAAGGGCGCAACCCGGCGCCCCGGCGAGAGCCACTGCGCAAGACGCGCAAAAATCCGCGGCGACGCCCAAGCGCATCGACCCCCAGGCGGTGGTGGCGCGGGCCAAGCGCGTGGTGGTGATCCAGATCGACGGCATGATCGAGCTGGCCCTGGGCGCCTTCGTGGTGCGGGTGCTCGAGGACGCCAAGGCCACCGACCTAGTGGTGCTCGACATCGACACCCTCGGGGGACGGGTGGACGCGGCCCTCAAGATGCGCGACGCCCTGATGGCCACCCGCGCCAAGACCGTGGCCTTCATCCACCCGCGGGCCATCAGCGCCGGGGCGCTGCTTTCGCTGGCCTGCGATCTCATCGCCATGACCCCGGGCGGCTCCTTCGGCGCGGCCACCCCCATCCAGTCCGCGCCGGGGGGCCAGGCCAAGCCGGTGGGCGAGAAGATGGTCTCCTACCTGCGCAAGGAGTTCAAGACCACCGCCGCGGCCAAGGGCCGCCGCGGCGATATCGCCGAGGCCATGGTGGACATGAACGTGGAGGTGGACAACGTCCCCGACCGGCTGCTCGACACCATCAGCGGGCTGCGCGAGGGCAAGCTGCTCACCCTCACCACCGAGGAGGCCATCACGCTGCGGATGGCCGAGCTGCGGACGCGCAGCCTCGACGACCTGCTGACCACCCTGGGCGTGGACAACCTGCCCGTGGAGCGGGCCCAGGTGAGCTGGGCCGAGACCCTGGCCCGGTTTCTGGCCAGCCAGACGGTGTCCATGCTGCTGATGATCTTCGGCTTCGGCGGGCTGATGATGGAGTTTTACACGCCTGGCTTCGGCGTCATGGGCGCCGTGGGCATCGTGTGTTTGCTGCTGCTTTTTTTCGGTCACCACCTGGCCGGCCTGTCGGGCTGGGAGCCGCTTTTGCTGTTTCTGCTGGGGGTGGCCCTGCTCGCGTTGGAGCTGTTCGTCACGCCGGGGGTGGGCATCCTGGCGGCGCTGGGGGGGCTGTCCATCGTGGGGGCGCTGGTCTGGGCGCTGATGGGCGCCGGCGGCGTGCCCCTGACGGTCTCCTGGGAGGCCGGCTACCTGCAGTCGGCGCTGGTGCGGGTGTTCTTGATGATCATCGTGGTAGGGGTGTTGTTCGTCGTGGCCTTGCGCTTCATCCCGCGCGGTGCTGGCCCCTTCCGGGGGCTGGTGCTGGCCGCCTCGGTGGGGGGCGACGCCAGCGAGGGCGCCCACGCCCTGCCCACCGGGGTCGCCACCCTGGCCGATCTGGTGGGGCGCGAGGGCGTGGCCCAGACCGGCCTGCATCCCACGGGCAAGGCCCGCATCGACGGCAAGCGCCTGGAGGTGGAGAGCCACGGCGCCTACATCTCGCGAGGCGCCCGGGTGCGGGTGGTGGCGGTGGAGGGCCGCCGCATCGAGGTGCGCGAGGTCCCGCCGGAGCCCAAGGCGCCGGCCGAAGGCTCGACGA
>CAYFWA010001056.1:0-2398 GCA_964346625.1 uncultured Myxococcales bacterium | reverse complement strand
ATGACCGCTGAATGACCGCTGAGAGACCGCTGAATGACCGCTGAATGACCGCTGAATGACAGGGGACAAACGGATCCCGTTGAATCTCCCCCTTCGTGCAGCGTATCATCTTCCGTCCGTCCTCATTTCGACTGCGCGCGGCCGGCTCCCGCGGCCGCCCGCCTGCTCGGCAGAAGGTGTGATCCCATGACGACTCCCCGACTCGTGCTCCCGGCGCTCGGCGCGCTGATGCTGTTGGGCGCCGCTGCGCCCGACGAAGCCCAAGCCCAAGCCCAGGCCCGCTCCACCGTGGACGTCCAGTACGTGCAAAACCAGCTTTCCTGGGCGTTTTCCGAGATCACCCGCATCGAAAAACGCATCGCGCGGCGCTGCAACCGAAGCCGGGGCCTGCAGCGGCGGCTGCGCCGGCTCAAGCGTCACCTGCGCAGCGTGATGGCCCACGTGCAGGCCGGCCGGACCTCGGCCGCAGCGGTGGTCCCCACCACGCCGACGCCACCCCAACCCGCCGAGCCGGTGGTCAGCCCCATGCGCCGGCGGGCCTTCCACGCCCTGGTGCGGCGCATCAAGGCGGCGCGCTTTTCCAAGGGGCGGCTCTCCGTGGTGAGCACCGCGGCGGCCCACAACTACTTCACGAGCCGGCAGGTCAAGCGCATCCTCAAGCACTTCCGGTTCTCGAACAAGCGGGTGCGCGCCCTGCGGGTGCTCGCCCCGAAGATCCTGGACCCCCAAAACAGCTTCGTGATCTACGGCGCGTTCAAGCTCTCCAGCGCCAAGAAGAAGGCGCGTCGCATCCTGCGGCGGCACATTCCGCGCACGAACTGAGTCCGCGCGGCGCTCCGCGAGGCGACGCGGAGCGATTTTTCCCGAACGCTGCTAGCCCTTCGACCCCGTGGAACCCCTGGGACCCCTGGGACCCATCGACCCCTTCGACCCCTTCGACCCCTTCGACCCCTTCGACCCCTTCGACCCCTTCGACCCCGTGGGGCCCTTGAGACCCGGCCCCCGGCGGGCCCTTCGCCGGGGCTCCCGGCCCACCGCATCTCCGAGGGTGGCGCCACGACCCGGGGACGGACCGTCGGCGTCGCGGGTGAGCTCGAAGACCTGGTGGATGCGGGGGTTGCGCTGGAAGTCCTCGGGCAAAAGAGCGCGGCTGCGATCCTCGATGGTCCAGCCGGCGCTCGACAGCCGGTCGCGATCCAGCTCGAAGCGGCGGAAGTTACAACTGAAAACAAGGATACCGCCGGGGGCGAGGCAGCGGCCGGCGGCCTCGAGGAGCCGCACGTGATCGCGCTGGACCTCGAAGTCGCGCGCGAGGGCCTTGGAGTTGGAGAAGGTCGGCGGGTCCACGTAGATGAGGTCCCACTGCGACTCGGGGACGGCGGCGCGGGGGTCGCGGTCACGGGGATCGCGGCGGCCCTCGGCCCGCGCCGCCCGGTCCGATGGCGCAGCGGGAGCCTGCCCGGCCTGCTCCACGAAGCGCAGGGCGTCGTCGCGCACCAGGGCGTGGCGGCGCTCGGGCAGGCCGTTGAGGCTGAGGTTGCGGCGGGCCCAGCCGAGGTAGGTGCCGCTGAGATCCACCGAGGTGCTGTGGCGGGCGCCGCCGCGGGCCGCGTAGACCGTGGCCGTGGCGGTGTAGCAAAAAAGATTCAGAAACCGCCGGCCGGCGGCCAGCTCGCCGATGCGCGCGCGCAGCAGGCGGTGATCGAGAAACAGGCCCGTGTCCAGGTAGTCGGTGAGGTTGACCAGGAACCGGCAGCCGCCCTCACCGACCTCCAGAAAGCTCCCTTTCGCGGCCTGTTTTTCGTACTGCCCCCGGCCCGCACCGCCCCGGCCGGGCCCGCCGCCCGGGCCCGCACCGCCCCGGCCGGGCCCGCGGCCCGGGCCTGCACCACCCGGGCCGGCCCCGCCGCTGCGGCCCGACTGCTTGCGGCGCACCTTGAGGTGGACCTGGTCGGGGGGCACCGCGAGCACCGCGGGGACCACCGACAGGATCTCCTGCAGGCGGCGGGCGGAGTCGCCCGGGTCCACGGTCCGCGGTGGGGCGTACTCGGCGACGTGGACGTGGTCTTCGTAGCGGTCCACCGCCACGGCGTACTCGGGCAGGTCGGCGTCGTAGACCCGGTAGCACGTGATGCCCTGACGCCGGGCCCAGCGGCCCAGGTGCCGGGCCCGCTTGCGCAGCCGGGCGGCGAAGGCCTGGGCGCCCTCGGACAGGGGCTCGGCGCCGGGGGACCGCGGCGCCGCGAGTACGGGAGCACCGGGGGACCCGGGCCGGTCCGGTGAGGACTCCGCGAGGGGGAGCCCTGGCGCCCCCTCGGCCGCGCAGGGCGCCTGCTCCGACGTCACGGCGGGGGCCTCCACGGCGGGGGCCTCCACGGCGGGGGCCTCCACGGCGGGG
>CAYFWA010001055.1:0-2399 GCA_964346625.1 uncultured Myxococcales bacterium | reverse complement strand
GCCGTCACTCCAAGCCGATCCTGCTGGCCGTCACTCCAAGCCGTCACTCCAAGCCGTCACTCCAAGCCGATCCTGCTGGCCGTCACTCCAGGTCGTCACTCCAGGTCGTCGCTCCCGGCATCGCGTCGCGGTGGGCGTCGCCGTGGCGGCCGCACCCGCTCGGGGAGTCGCTCCTCGTCCAGCTCGAGGACCCAGGGGTCCTTCGTCGCGTCCAGCAGCTCCCCCAACCGCTCGGTCATACCGAGCACGAAGATCACCGTGGCGTAGATGCCCATGGACACCCTGGGGTCGCCGCGTTCCACCCGCGCGATGGTCTGCCTCGAGGTGAACGCACGTTCCGCCATGAGCTGCATGGTGATGCGCCTGCGCTTCCGCGCCGCGCGGATGTCGTCGCCCAGCTTGCGAAGCGCTCGACGGACGGGAAGAGGCAACGCGCTTAGTGATCTCGTTGGCTGCATCCAAGCGACCTCGCTCACAACCTTGATTGCTGCTTTATGTTAACATCGTTTAACCTTAACATATTTCAAGGTAGCACAAAGATAACTATAATCAATGAAGGCAGTCTGTGTTCAGACTCGAGTTTCGCTCTTCTTTCGTCTCTTTCGTCGCGACAGAGAGCAGCAATCGTGCCTGGCAAGGCGCGACAAGATTTCTGTCGAAGGCGTGCTTGCGGTACGTCGAGACAGAAATCGCCGGAGCAACGCCGCCAGGCGCGATTTCGGCCGTTCGCAGCAGACGCCAAGGGCGAAACTCGAGTCAGAGCTGGCGCTCGTCACCCCGGGAGCGTGAACCGGGCCTTGCTCGTTTCACCGTCCCTTTGTTGGTCCGTTTGTCTCACGATAATCCGGGTCCCGGGATCCATGGATCTTCCGCGCGCGTCGCTACCCGTCACCGCAGATGCCGACTCGCTCCCTGCTGCCCGCAATCGGGGCCCGGCGCCGCCAACAGCGAGGAGATGCGCCGTTCGGGTCAGTTCGGGTCAAATGAACAAAGGGATCACAGGCGGCAAAACCGGCTCTCGGTGCCGGCTCTCGGTGATGGCGTGTGTTATACTACACGCGCTTGGGTGACATCCGGCAGAGCGCGAGAAAATGGCAACGTTGACGCCCACTTCGAAAACCGGGCCCGCCGTTCGCGTCGAGGATCGGTTGGTGATCCCGGCGGAGGTGGGAGATCTCGCGTCCTTTCGCCGGTGGAGCCTCTCCGAGACGTTTCCGGAGATGGGGCGCATCGACTACGTCGAAGACACCATCGAGGTCCAGATGAGCCCGGAGGATCTGCAGCGCCACGGCGTGCTGAAGGCAGAGCTGTTCTCGGTCATCAAGCGGATCGTCGACGAGCACGATCTCGGGCAGGTGTTCGTGGATCGGGCGCGGCTGGTGGCGCCCGCGGTGGGGCTTTCCTGTGAGCCGGATGTGCTATTCGTCTGCTGGGAGGCCCTCAGAGAGGGGCGGACGCGCTACCTTCCCCAATCGCCCGAGCGGCCCGGCCGATTCTGGGAGGTGGAGGGCGCCGTCGAGCTCGTGGTGGAGGTGGTGAGCCGGAGGTCGGTGCGCAAAGACACCGAGCGGCTCCCCCCGCTGTATGCGGGCGCCGGGGTGCAGGAGCTGTGGATCGCCGACGCGACGGGTGAGAAGCTGTCCTTCCAAATCCAGCACCTCGAGGGGGACGGGTACGTGGCCAGCGCCGTGGATGCCCGGGGCTACCTGACCTCACGGGTCCTTTCGCGCCGGCTCCGGCTTGCTCAAAAAACCGGTCCCCTGCCGGACACCTGGCGTTTCACGGTAGACGAAGTGCCAGTCTGACCGGGGCGGCGGCCGGCGCGGCGGCCGGTGTGGCGGCCGGTGTGGCGGCTGGCGCGGCGGCCGCCGCGCTGGCCGCAACGCTGGCTTGCTGACCGTCTCGAGGATGGGCGCCCGATGGGCCCGTCCTCACGGTCGCCCTCGCGCATGATCTCGCGGGGGGTGGATCATGGGCGCCCGATGGGCCCCGTCCTCACGGCCGCCCTCGCGCATGGACTCGCGGCGGGTGGATCGGGAGGCGCGTCGGGGGTCGCAGTGAGCGACTCCGAACGGGGGCAAGGGGCGGGCTCGGCCCGCGGGAGACACGACGTGGGACAACCGGATCCCGTTTTCCTCGGGTTCATCGAGCCGGCTTCGATAACTGATTGTTATTGTGTGTCCTTCAATGACCCGGCCGCAGTCGGCTCGTGGCACGAAGCTTGCTTTCTCAGGGGCTCTGATGCACCGCCTCGCTTGCGTATCGCCTGCGCAACGCGTGCGTAACGCCTGCGCAACGCGTGCGTAACGCCTGCGCATTGCGTGCGTAACGCCTGCGCATTGCGTGCGTATCGCCTGCGCATTGCATGCGTATCGCCTGCGCATTGCGTGCGTATCGCT
>CAYFWA010001054.1:0-2401 GCA_964346625.1 uncultured Myxococcales bacterium | reverse complement strand
GAGCTCACGCAGCCAGCCGGGATGGATCGGCGGCCTGAACGATCAGATAATTCGTGATCGGGGCCTAATGTACCTGGGTGGTTCCCGCACCTGGTTCCCCTGGTTCCCGTACCTGGGGCGGGGCCGGAGTCGGGGTCGGTTTCGGGCTCGGCGCCCCCATCAGTGCCACCTCGGCGGTTGCTGGGGTAGCTTCAGGGGCCTTTACCGATACAACTGCTCCACCTCGTCCTGGTAGCGCTCGAGGACCTTGCGGCGCTTGAGCTTGAGGGTGGGGGTGAGGATCCCGTTTTCGGTGGTGAAGGGCTCGGACAAAAGCAGGATCCGCTTGGGGATCTCGTAACCGCCGAACTTTTTTTGCAGGTGCTTGGTGATCTCGCGCTCGTAGAGCCGCTGCACCTCCGGGTTGTCCACGAGGCGCTCGGGCTCGGTGGACCAGCCCCGCGCCTTCGCCTGCTTGGCGAGCACCTCGAAGTCGGGCACCACCAGGGCCACGGTGTAGGGGCGGTTGAGGCCGTGGATCATTACGTGCTCCACCAGGGGTAGGAGCTTGATCTCCTCTTCCAGGGCGCCGGGGAAGACGAACTTGCCGTTTTCGAGCTTGAACTGCTCCTTGATCCGGCCGGTGATCCACAAAAAGCCGTCGTCGTCCACGTAGGCGCGATCCCCGGTGCGCAGCCCCCCGTCCTCGGTGAGCACCTCGCGGGTGGCCTCGGGCTGGTTGTGATAGCCCTGCATGACGTTGGGGCCGTAGACGATGAGCTCGCCATCGGAGGCGTCCTCCTCGGACACGGAGCGGTCGATGACCAGGCTCACCTTGTCCAGGGGTCGCCCTCCGCTGGAGGGCTTGTAGGCCTCGGGGGTGTTCACCGTGCCCGCTGGCGACAGCTCGGTCATGCCCCAGGCCTCGTAGACCGGGACCCCGATGTCGAAGAAGAATCGCGCGATGTGCGGGCTGAGAGCGGCGCTGGAGCTGATGGCGAACCGAAGGCGCCCGCCGAACTTCTCGCGGATCTTGCGGAACACCAGCCGATCGGCCACCGCCACCTTCAGGTTCACCAGGGGATTGGACTTGTTTCGCTCGGCGAGCTTGCGCTTGCGCGCGGCGGCGGCCTTGCCCATCTCGAAGAGCCGCTGGGCCACCCCCCCCTGCTCCTCCATGCGGGTGTGCAGCCCATCGTAGACCCGGTTGAAGATCCGGGGGACGGCCACCAGCAGGGTGGGCCGCACCGCGGCCAGGTCGTCCACGATGGTCTGCGGGGTCTCGGCGAACCCCGAGGAGGCCCCCAGCCACATGCCGAAGTGCAGCTCCGCGGTCTGCCCGTAGGAGTGCGCCCAGGGCAGAAAAGACAGGGTCCGCGTGTTCTCGTCCAGCATGTGGTAGGCCTTGCGGATGGCGTGCACGTTGCTGGTGAGGTTGCCGTGCGAGAGCAGCACGCCCTTGGGCGAGCCGGTGGTGCCCGAGGTGTAGATCAACCCCGCGATGTCGTCGGCGTCCGGAACGGTGGCCTCCACCGGGTGCTCGCGTCCCACCGCCTCGAGGTGGGCCAGGCTGCCCTCGGCCGCGTCCGGCGCGTCGATGAGCACCACGCGCTTCAGAGACTCGACGTCCTTGACGTAGGGCACCACCTGCTCGTGGATGGAGCGCGAGGAGACGAACAGCACCTTCACGCCCGCGTCCTCGATGATGTACTTCCAGATCCCGGGCAGCTCGGCCTCGTACATGGGCACGAACCAGGCCCCGCGGCTGTAGGTGGCGTAGCAGGCCACCGCCCACTCCACCCGATTGTCGGCGATGATCCCCACCACGTCTCCCCGCCCCACGCCCACGCTCGCCAGCCCGCCGCGCAGGTTCTCCACCCGCTCGCGTACCTCGCGGTAGGTCACCCAGTCGTACTCCCCCCGGGCGTTCTTGGTGCCCATGGAGGGGCGGTTCGCCCACCTGCGGGTGGCCTGCTCGAACATCTCCACCAGGTTGTCCGGTTGATCCAGCTCGTACTCGGTCTTCTGCGTCTTCTGCGTCTTCTGCGTCTTCTGCGTCATCTGCTCCGCCGCCTCTCTTACGGTGCTCCTCGATTTCCCATGTCTCCCGGGGGCTGCTGCGTACTCCCGGAAATTCCTGGATTTTTGCGCGCGGTTTCCGCTTCCGAGCCTCGCGATGTCTCGGCGGCCCGATCCATGGCCCCTTCTGCGCGCTACCGGGTTGGATCCCGTGGGTCCGATAGGGGGTCACGGCGCGGCGTGGACACTATAGATCAGCGGGGCAGGGTCTGGGTAGGGGGGACGATGGCAGCGGGCGGTAGGAAAGACTCCCTGTGGTCCAGCAAACGTGGCGGCTCAGGGTCGGGTTGCGGGTCGGGTTGCGGGTCGGGTTGTGGGTCGGGTTGCGGGTCGGGTTGCGGGC
>CAYFWA010001053.1:0-2404 GCA_964346625.1 uncultured Myxococcales bacterium | reverse complement strand
GGGTCGGCGGGGGGAGTGCGGGGGCGCCGGGCGGGTTCGCGGTGGCGGTGCTGGTGGCTTTGGGGCTGTCGGCGGTGGGGGACGTGCTTTTGATCCCGCGGGCCCGGGGGGCATTTCTGGCGGGGTTGGGGGCGTTTTTGACCGGGCACCTGGGGGTCGCGGTGGCCTTCGGGATCCGGGGGGTGGCGCTGGGGTGGACAGCCGGGGCGCTGCTGCCGCTGGGGGCGGTGGCCTGGGGGGTGCACCGGTGGCTGGCGCCCCACGTGCCGGACCGGATGCGGATCCCGGTGACCGCCTACATCGTGGTGATCACGGCCATGGTGGCGCTGGCGGTGGGAACGGCGGCGAGCTCGGCGGTGGGATCGGCGGCGGCGGCGAGCTCGGCGGTGGGATCGGTGGCGAGTGCTACGGTGGAAACGGCTGCGGGAGCGGGCGGGGTGGGATCCGGATGGCAGGGCTGGCTGCTGCTCGGCGCGGCGGTGAGCTTCTTCGTGTCGGACCTGGCGGTGGCGCGCAATCGGTTCGTGGCGCCGGGCTGGACCAACCGGCTGTGGGGGCTGCCGCTTTACTACAGCGCCCAGCTCGTGTTCGCCTACAGCCTCTCGCTGGGAGGCTGATCCGGGTCAGAGACCCACCACGGCGACGGGGGTGTTGCTGTCGGTGGCGGAGTTGTTGCCGAGCTGGCCGAAGTCGTTCTGGCCCCAGCAGCGGACGCCGGAGGAGCCATAGAGCACGCAGGTGTGGTTGCGGTTGGCGCTCACCGACTCGCCGTAGCCCGACGAGCCGGACACGGTGGCGGGGGTGGGGGCGTCGCTGCTCGAGCCGTTGCCGATCTGGTCGGATTCGCCGTCGCCCCAGCACTGGGCGCTGCCGCCGCCGAGCACCACGCAGCCGTGGTTGGCGCCGGCGGTGATGGCGACGGCGCCCGAGACGCCGATGACGTCCACGGGGACCCAGGAGTCCACGCCGGTGTTGTCGTCGCCGAGCTGGCCGTCGGTGTTGTGGCCCCAGCACTGCACGGCGCCGCTGTTAAGCAGGCCGCAGGTGTGCTGGCCCCCGGCGGCCAGGGCGGCGAAGTTGGTGGAGCCGGACACGGCCACGGGGGTGTGGCTGTCGTCGCTGTCGTTATGGCCCAGCCGGCCGTTGCCGCCGTTGCCCCAGCAGCGGCCGGCCAGGCCCACCACGGCGCAGGTGTGCTGGGCACCGCAGGTGACCTGGGAGGCGCCCGAGAGGCCGGAGGCCTGCACCGGCACGTTGGAGATGCCCGTGTTGCCGTCGCCGAGCTGGCCGTAGTAGTTGGCGCCCCAGCACCAGACCGTGGTGTCGGTCTTGACGGCGCAGCTATGCTCGTTGCCCGCGGCCACGGTGTCCACGTCGGTGAGGCCCTGCACGGACACCGGGGAGGCGGAGTCGAGGTTGCCCGCGTCACCGAGCTGGCCGGCCTCGTTGTGGCCCCAGCACACCACGGTGGAGTCGCCGCGCACGGCGCAGCAGTGGTTGCTGCCGCAGGCCAGGTCCACCGCGTCGGTCAGGCCGATGACGGTGACCGGCGCGGCGCTGGTGGTGTTGGTGCCGTCGCCGAGCTGGCCCTTGTGGTTGCGGCCCCAGCAGCGCACCTCGCCCGAGCCCACCAGCACGCAGCTATGGTCGCCGCCTGCGGCCACCTCGACGAGGCCGCAGTCCTGGGGACAGGCGCTGAGGGTCTCGCCGGGCTCGCACTGGCCGTTGCCGCAGGTGGTGCAGCCGCTGAGGTCGAGCTCGCAGCTCGCGTCGCAGGCGAGGGTGCCGCCGTCGGCGCCGTGGTCGGTGCAGTCCTGGTTGTCGAGCGCCTGGCCGTCGCACTGCTCGCCGGTGTCGATGACGTCGTCGCCGCAGCCCGCGGGCTGGCAGTCGAGGCGGCAGGCATCGGGCTCGGTGTCGGAGTTTTCCGGGCCGTCGTCGCACAGCTCGCCGAACTGGATCTCGCCGTCGCCGCAGCCCGGGCCCCCGTTTTCGTTGTTCTGGTTGCCGTTTTCGTTTTCGTTGCCGTTGCCGTTGTCGTTGCCGTTTTGATTGGACTGATTCTGGTTGTCGTTGTCGTTGTCGTCGCTGGCCGTGGGCCCGCAGCCCATGGCCAGCAACCCGACCAGCAGCGCGCAGAGTTGGCTTCGCATGATTGGCTCCCGACGATTGCCGATTATTTGACTATGTTTCGACGGCGCATCGCGCCGGTTCGAGTCGATTCAACGGGAGATGGCAGCCGTACAATCGACTCGAACAACCAGGATAACACGATTTCCAGACACGCGGCGGGGGGGACCCACCGGAGCCATTTGAGCTGTGGTCTTCGCCCGGCGCCCCGCCGGCCCCCGCCCCCCCACGGCGCACCAGGCGGCTTCTGTTCTCGACCACTCACCCTCAGTGG
>CAYFWA010001052.1:0-2416 GCA_964346625.1 uncultured Myxococcales bacterium | reverse complement strand
GCGCCGTCCGCGCCGTCTGCGGCGTCTGCGCCGTCCGCGCCGTCTGCGGCGTCTGCGCCGTCTGCGCCGTCTGTGCCGTCTGTACCGTCTGTACCGTCTGCGGCGCCAGCAGCCGTGGGCGCTGCTGGGGGCTCGCCGGTGAAGCCGCAAGAGAGCGGCACGATCACCGTGACGGGCGCCCAGGCAGGCCCGAGCTCGGCCCGGGTGAGGCCGGCCAGCGACGGAGAGTCGGGGCGCCGCCCGAGCGCGACGCCCAGCATCAGCCCGAGACCCGCGCCGCCCAGGGCGCCGAGGCCGGCTCGCTGCAAGCGCGCCGCGGCGTCCAGGGCCCCGTCCCCGGAACCAAAGGTGGCAGACAGGACGTACGCCGAAACGGCCCCTGCCAGACCCAGGGCCAGGGTGATCCAGGCCGCCCGCCCGTCGAGTCGCCGGAGCAGGGCGCCGCCGGCCACCAGCAGGGCCACCGGCGCCCCCAGCACCAGCAGCAGCAGGGTCGCCTGCCCGCCGAGGCTCACCAGCGCGCCCAGGGCGTCGGCGAGCACCGCCAACCCCAACGCCGCGCCGCCGGCTGCCGCGATGCCGATGCGGGCCCGGCCCAGCCGCGGCGCGGCGGCGCGGTCTGCGCGCAGGTCCACGGCCACCAGGGCGCCGACGCCCACCAGCAGCGCGTCCAGGGTGGACAGCGCGGCCGCGAGCAAAAGCGCCGCGAGCAGGCTCAGGGTGAGCGGTCCGCCGAGGCTGGCGATGAGCGAGCCGAGCACCATGTTGGCCGGCTGGTTGGCGGGCACGCGCCCGAGGTCCCCCAGCAGCAGTACGGCGAAGCCGGCCGCGGCCAGGGCCGCGAGCAGCGCCAGGCTCACGGGTCCCAGGGCGATGAGCGCCCCGGACCCGGCGCTGCGCTCGCCCCGGGCGGCCGCCAGGCGCCCCATGAAGGCCTGGTTGGCCAGCCACGCGGCCAGCAGCACCGGGCCCAGATCCACCAGCACCGCCATCAGGGCGGCGCCCTGGCCCTGGCCGGCCTCGGGCACGAGGCTGCGCAGCGAGCGGGGCGCGCCGGCCCACAGCTCGCCGGGGCCCGCCAGGCCAGAGGCGGCGACCCCCAGCACGCCGAGCCCCGCGAGCAGGGCCACGCCGTGCAGGCCGTTGGTGAGCATCACCGCGAGCTGCCCCCCCCAGACCGCGTAGAGGGTGACCACCGCGGCGAGCAGCCCGGCCCAAAACAGCGCCGGCTGGCCGGTGAGCACCCGCAGCGTGGCGCCAAAGGCCGCCAGCTCCAAGCCCGCGAGCCCGAGCAGCAGAAGGACCAGCAACCCGCCCGTGGCCCGCTGCAGGGCCGGATCGAAGCGCCGGCCCAGGTACTCGGGCACGGTGATCAGGCGGTTGCGCTGCACGATGGGGGCCCAGACCCACAGCAAAAAGGGGAGCCAGAGCCAGCCCGCCACGAGCACCCGCAGCGTGCCCATCCCCTGCTCGGCGAAGGCGGCGGTCACCCCCACCAGCAGCAGGCCACCCAGCAGGGCGCACAGCAGCGACAGCGCCACCCACCAGCGGTTGGCTCGCCACCCCGCGGTGAGGAAGTCGGCGGCATCGTGGACCCGGCGCCCGGCCCAGAAGGCCAGCAGCAGGGTGACGCCCGCCACGGCGCCCAGCAGCGCCATGGCCGTATCGGGAAAGTACCGCATGTCGGATCCTCGGTTTCTTCGCTCAGTGGCGTGGTGGCGTGGTGGCGTGGTGGCGTGGTCCCGCGCCCCCGCGGCCCCGCGCCCAGCCATCTACATCGAGGCGCCCGGGCGCACCTTTGCTCGAAGAGCCACGGCTACCACGCCCCGAGAAGCAGCAGCGCGAACATGCCGTGGGAGGCCACCAGGGTCACCAGCAACAGCCCCACGGCCCCGCGGTGACGGCGGATCGGTCGGGCGAAGCGCCAGAGCCCGACCAGGGCGCCGATCAAGGTGAGGGCCAAAAGCGCCAGGGACCAGGGCCGCGCCGGCCCGGGTCCCTGCGCCGTGACGTAATGAAGGATCTCGGGGGTGCGTCCCTGGTGCGTGCGGGTGTGCACCAGCACGAAGTAGCGCCCCGGCTCTAGCGTGTCGGGAAGACGCGCCAGCACGCGGGTGGGGTTCGCGGCGAAAATCTCGGGCGCCTCGCGGACCTCCAGCCGCCGGTAGTTCGGACGGAACGATAGCTGCAAGGCGGGCCGACCCCGCTTGCTCGAAACGTGACGCTTGGCCGGATCCCGTCCACGCAGATGGCCATGGCCATGGCCATGGCCGTGACCGTGACCGTGACCGGAGACCCCCCGTCCGTCGCCCCGACCCGATGCAGCGCCCGCCGGGCGGCGGTCCGTGACCCCGGGCACCCGGACGCGGGGCGGGCCCGGGCGAACCCGGACGGACTCACGCGGCCTCGATCACCG
>CAYFWA010001051.1:0-2418 GCA_964346625.1 uncultured Myxococcales bacterium | reverse complement strand
GCCAGCCGGGCGCCTCGGCGCCCTGAACTGGACATCTTATTCGTGACCGGGGCCTTAGGAGGCTGGTCAAAATAATTTGCGCAGTCGGGACGCCGATCCATCCCGGCCCGCGGCGTCGCTCGTCGGTTAAATATCCACCAATATTCGCCCTCCTCGCTCCTTGCGGGCCGGGCGCCTCGACGCCCTGACTTGCACACCTTATTTTGACCAGCCTCCTTACTGCTGCTGCTCCCAGGCGAGGTGGACGCGGCGGCGGCGGCCGCGGCGGCGCTCGCGGAGCAGCAGGACGAACAGGGCGGCGTGGGTGAGGCTGGCGAGGGCCAGCCAGACCCAGTGGATGCCCATGTCGATGCTGCCGGTGAGGGAGGCGGCAGCGGCGAGGGCGCAGCCGGCACCGAAGGTGGCGGTGAGGCTGAGGGCGTTGCGGTAGCCGCCGCGTCGGCCGCGCAGGAGGTCGATGGCGGTGACCCCGAGGAGCAGGGCCCAGCCGATGGCGACGAGGCGGTGGTAGGTGTGCGGTAGGTGCTCTTGCCACAGGGCTGGCAGCGCGGCGGTGAGCGCGGTTGTGGCGAGGGCGAGACCGATGCCGTAGAAGGTGGCCGCTGGGCGCAGACGGAGGGCGCTCCGCTCACGCGAGCCGGCGAGTTTCAAAGGTGCCATCAACCCCTCCTGAGCTCCGGGCCGTTGTCACGGGTCGCGTCTTTTGTCGCGCCGGTTTTCGTGACGACGGCGGTTACGACGTCTGCCATGACGGTCGCCTGCTGGGGCTCGTCATGGCGTGCTACTGCGTCGCCTGGGCTACGCGCTGACTTGCTCGTCGCTCGTCGCTCGTCGCTCGTCGCTCGACGCTCGTCGCTCGACGCTCGTCGCTCGTCGCTCGTCGCTCGTCGCTCGTCGCTCGATGCTCGATGCTCGATGCTCGTTTGCGACGGGGGTCTGCGCGCGACGCTCACCTTGCGGGGTTTGCGTCTGCCTGCGACGTTCCCGGATATCGTCCCTCGGCGAGGTCCCTTTCCTGCTTGGGGTCCCTTGGGGGGAGCCCCGGCAGGGGTCTCTGGGGGGCCCGTGGTGGGGCCCTGGTCGGGCCCTGTGGTGGGGCCCCAGGTCGGGCCCGGTGGTGGGGCCCCAGGTCGGGCCCGGTGGTGGGGCCCCTTGATGGGAGCGCTCGCTCTTCAGGGTCCTCCGACAGCTTTCGGTCATTTTGTTTTCAACGGTACCATTATCCCACAGTTGGGGGCGGGGGGCAGCCAGGAAAACGAAAGGGGGATGCGCTTTTTTGGGAGTGGTGGGGGTGACAGTCGCGGCAGCGGCGTGGCGGGAGGTGCGGCGGGGGCGCGGCAGCGGCGTGGCTTTTACGGACCGGATGGAAATGGCAAGATGGCTCTGATCGGGTCCCACCACCGAACGGGAGGACGACATGAAATCACTGGTAGCGTGGTGTCGAAAACCTCGCAGCTCCGAGGGCGCTGCGCAGGGGGCGATGGCGCTGCTGATGGCGAGCACGATTGCGTGCCTGCCGCTTGGGGTGGGCTGCGGGAAGGGCAGCAAGAAGCAGGAGACCGAGGCACAGATGCGCGAACGCATCCGTAAGGAGGAGCGGATCCGGATGGAGGAGCGCGAACGACTGGCGCGCGAGCGAATGACGCGGGAGGGAATGGCCCGCGAGGGAGCCGGCCGGGCGGCGGCCGGGGATCCCGGCGCGATAACCACGAATCCACTGGCGGACGAAGATGGGGTGCGGGAAGGGAACAGCCCTTCGGCGACTGAAAAGAGAGCGCTCGAGGCGGCCCGGAAAAAGAAGATGGAGGCGATCAAGCGGGAACAGGAACGACAGCGGGCGTTGCTGGAAGCCAAGATCCAGGCCACCAGGAAGCGGCAGGAGACGCTCAGGCGACAGCTCGAGAGCGCACGCACCGGGGCGGAAAAGGAAGCCCTGCGCAAAAAAATCGAGGCGGCACGGGCGCGTGGAGGCGGTCAACGCCGTCGCTACAGCGGCATGCGGCACCCGCGAAGGTCCATGGGCACGGCACTGGAAGGGCTCTTCAATTAGGGCCCGTGCAGGAATAAGTTGGTCAGCTCAGGGTGTCGAGGCGCCGCGCTGGCAAGGACCGAGGAGCGAGGTAATCTCAGTGATTTCGACCGACGAGGGACGCCGCCAGCGCGGATGGATCGGCGGCCTGAGCGATCAGGTTGTTTCTGCCCGGGCCCTTAGGCCCCGCGCGGGAAGCAGCGGGTGGGCACGGGCCGGGGAGGCGCCGCGCTACCTTGAAACGAGACCTCACCTTTGCGATGCTCGACCGCGGTGGCCGGGGCCAGTGAGCGGGTTTCGGGCCCGAGGATTTGTCCTCCGGCCTCCGGCCTCCGCACCGCGCTGCCGGTGATCGTCATCGCCCTCGGCATCCTCACCGCCTATCTCAC
>CAYFWA010001050.1:0-2420 GCA_964346625.1 uncultured Myxococcales bacterium | reverse complement strand
AGATGACCGAGAGGCCGAAGGTGCACGATTGGAAATCGTGTGTGCCGTATGGCACCGAGGGTTCGAATCCCTCTCTCTCCGAACAGAAACGGTGGCGCGGGGCCCCAGGGCGCCCAGCCACCGCATCCGGTTTATGGCTCCGGGTGACGAGAATCCTGTGAATCCCGCCAGGCCCGGAAGGGAGCAACGGTAGCAGGAGGACCGGGTACCCGGAGCCACTTTTTTTTCGGGGAAGCCTCGTGTCGTACCTCGTCCTCGCCAGAAAGTTACGCCCTCAGGGATTCGACGAGATCGTGGGGCAGCAGGCGGTGGTCCGTACCCTGTCCAACGCGCTGTCTTCGGGACGGATCCATCACGCCTTTTTGTTTTGCGGCCCCCGCGGCACGGGCAAGACCTCCACGGCGCGGATCCTGGCCAAGGCCCTGAACTGCGAGCAGGGGCCCACCGCCACGCCTTGCAACACCTGCCGCTCGTGCACCGAGATCACGGGGGGAACCGCGGTGGACGTGCTGGAGATCGACGGGGCCTCCAACACCGGCGTCGACGACGTGCGCCAGCTTCGGGAAAACGCCCGCTACCTCCCGGTGAGCGGTCGTCGCAAGATCTACGTCATCGACGAGGTCCACATGCTGTCGGTGAGCGCCTTCAACGCGCTGCTCAAGACGCTGGAGGAGCCGCCGGAGCACGTCACCTTCATCTTTGCCACCACCGAGCCCCACAAGATCCCCGTCACCATCTTGTCACGCTGCCAGCGCTACGATCTCGGCCGCGTGGCCCCCGACGAGCTCATCGCCATGTTGACCGAGCGGCTGCCCCCGGAGGGCATCCGGGTCGACGGCGAGGGGCTGGACATCGTCGCCCAGGCCAGCGAGGGCAGCGTGCGCGACGCCCTGTCGCTGGTGGACCAGGTGCTGTCGTACACCGGAGACCAGGACGTCAACGGGGTTATGGTGCGCGAGGCCCTCGGGCTCAGCGATCGGCAGACGCTGTTGCGGCTGTCCGAGGCGGTGCTCGCCCACGACGGCGCGGCCGCCCTGGCGGTGCTCGACGACGTCTACCAGGGGGGGCGGGATCTGTTGCACTTCGCCTCGTCGTTCCTGGGCCACCTGCGCGATCTCGCCGTGGCATCGCTGGTGCGCGAGCCCGGCCCGTTGATCCGGGCGGCGGCCGGTGACGTGGAGGCCATGCGATCGCAGGTGGAGGGCGTGGACCCCCTTTGGCTGCAGCAGCTCTTCGACCGGTTCGCCGTGGCGGTGGATCGGGTGGCGCGCTCGGACACGCCGCGGCTGATGCTGGAGATGGCCCTGGTGGGGCTCGTGCAGGCCGAGCCGCTGGCGCCCCTGGGGGAGCTGCTCCAGCGGCTGGAGGCCCTGGAATCCGGTGCGCCGCCCCCCCCGCGGCCGCGGGGCAGCGGGGCGCCTCCCCGCGCCCCCGCCGCGGCGGGCCACGACCCGCCGCCCCCCGGCGCGAGCCGGGCGCCCCGGCGCGACCGGGAGCGCGGTGGCGCCGGCGGTGCCCCCGCCGGGGGCGACGCCGAGGCGCCGGCCGAGCCCTCGGATCCGGCGCCCCGTGTGGCGCCCGCGCCGCGGGAGGACGAGGGGTCGGCCACCGCGGCGTCCCCGCCGCGGGAGGACGAGGGGTCGGCCACCGCGGCGCCCGCGCCGCGGGAGGACGAGGGGTCGGTCACCGCGGCGCCCCCGCCGCGGCGCTCTGCCCTGCCCGCCGAGCCCATGGCGGCCTGGGAGGAGCTGGTGAAGCTGGCCGAGCGCCACAGCCGGCGGCTGGCCGCCAACCTCTATCGGGCCACCTTGCTGTCGCTGACCGACGATCCGGAGCGGCTCACCGTCGACATCGGCGTGACCAACGACTCCTTCGAGCACCGGCAGCTCGCGGCGGAGGGAGCGCGCGAGGAGCTGGCCCGCTACCTGAGTCGGGCGCTGGCGCGTCCGGTGGTGGTGAGCATCCATGGGCGCGACCCCGCCCTGGAGGCGGCCCCCACGGTGAACGCCGACGAGGGCGTCATCAGCGCGGAGGCCGGCCAGGCCTCGACGACGGCGGCCTCGACGACGGCGGCCTCGACGACGGCGGCCTCGACGACGGCGGCCTCGACGACGGCGGCCTCGACGTCCAAGCCCGCGGCCGCCGGCGCGCCGGGAGGCGCCGGGGCCTCGGGGAACCCGGGGCCCGCCAGGGGTAGCCCCAACCCGGTCCCCCAGAGCCTGCAGGCGCGCGACGAGCAGTGGCGGCGCCAGGAGCGTGAGCGCAAGCGCAAGGAGGCCCGCAACCACGCCGCCATCAAGGACACGGTGGAGGTGCTGGAGGGCGAGATCACCGACATCCACGTAGTGGTGGATTGAGCGGCTGGCGGCTGACGGCTGACGGCTGACGGCTGACGGCTGACGGCTGACGGCTGACGGCTG
>CAYFWA010001049.1:0-2420 GCA_964346625.1 uncultured Myxococcales bacterium | reverse complement strand
GGGGGAGGACGCGGGCGGGGGCTGGTCGAGTACCTCGCGGATCCGCTGCTGGAGCGACCGTTTGGAAAACGGCTTCTGCACGATGGGTGAGAGGCTCTCCGCGCCGAGCGCCTCCCTGAGAAACGGGCCCGCGTAGCCCGACATGTAGAGCACGCGCAGGCCGGGGAACCGTCGTCGCAGGCGCCCGTACAGGACGTGACCGTCGAGGTCGGGCATGATTACGTCGGTTAGCAGGAGATCCACGGCAGGGCAGGGCGGGCGCGCCCGTCGCAGCGCCTCGCGGCCCGAGGTGGCGTGCAGTACCTGGTATCCCAGCGATCGCAGCACGTTGCAGGTCACCGAGAGCAGGAGGCGGTCGTCGTCCACCACCAGGACCGTCTCGGTCCCGGTGACACAAGTCCGCGCCGGGACGTCGGGTCGGGCGGTCGTCGCTTGTTCGTCGCGAAGGGGAATGAACACCGAGAACGTCGAGCCACGCCCGAGGGCGCTCCTGACCGTCACGTCGCCGTCGTGCTGCTCGGCGATGACGAAGACGGTGGCCAGCCCCAGCCCGCTGCCGCCGCTCTTGCCCTTCGTCGTGAAGAAGGGCTCGAAGACCCGTCGCTGCGTCTCCTCTCTCATGCCCGAGCCCGTGTCGGACACGCGCAGCCGCGCATAGGATCCGGGGGCCAGCGAGGACGGGAGCGAATCGGTGGATGGGTCGGGCAGCTCCAGCCGGGCGGTGTCGAGGTGGATGGTGCCGCCGTCGGGCATGGCGTCCCGCGCGTTCAGCGCGAGGTTCACGACGATCTGCTCGAGCTGCGTGGCGTCTACGTACGCGGGGAGGCGCTCCGCGCTCGGCTCGTAGGTGAGGCCCACCGACTCGGGGAGGGCGCGACGGATCAGGTTCAGGCTCTCCGTCACGATGTCCCCGACATCCTCGGGGCGGCGGTCCGGGAGCTGCTTGCGCCCGATGGTGAGCAGGCGACGGGTCAGGTCGGCCGCGCTGCGGGCCGTGTCCCGGATCACCGCCAGATCCTCGCGCACGCCGTGGCCGACGGGGAGCTCGCCGAGGGCGACGTCGGCGCACATCAGGATGACCGACACCAGGTTGGTGAAGTCGTGGGCCACGCCGCCGGCGAGCTGCCCCATCACCTCGGTGCGCTGGGTCTGCAGCAGGTGCTCGCGAGCGCAGATCTGCTCGCGGAGGTCTCGGCACACGACGAGCAGCCGCGATGGGCTCGCCCCGGGGAGGGCGCGCCAGGTGGTCTCCACCGGGATCTCTTCGCCCGACGCCGCCGTCTTCACGGTGCCCTCCACGGTGAGCGCACCGTCTGTAGGGGCGAGTAGCGGCAACCCGCAGGGCAGGCGCGGGGTCTCCTCGGGCAGGGAGACAGCGACGCGGTCTTTGGCCGGCTGGCCCAGCAGCTCATCCCTCGTGCGGTCCGCCATGCGACAGCAGGCGTCATTGGCCGCCAGGATCGTGCCCTCGTCGTCGGCTACGAGGACGGCGTCCGTCATGGCGTCGAACAGGGTGCGCCAGCGTGCCTCGCTGCCAAGGAGCTGCTCCTGGTGCTGGACCGCAAGCAGGGCATCGGCCGCCAGCGCGGCGAGGGCGCCAGCGATCTCCCGATCCCGATCCGTGAAGCCGCCGGGCTTGTTGGCCAGCCCGATGAGCCCGACGGGGTGGTCGTCCACCAGCAGCGGCGCGAAGAGCACGTTTTCCAGGGGAGCGTGCCCCTCGGGCATGAGCTTGGCGTGCTCACTGCGTGCGTAGTCGTTGTCCGCCACCACGCTCCGGGTGCGGTAGGCCTCCTCGCGCAGGCCGCGGTTGGGCATGGGTAGCTCGGGATCCACCTCGCACGGCAGCTCGCCCGGGTCGAGGTGCAGGAGCTTGTTGTTGGTGCCTCCGTTGGTGCGCAGCGCGATGTACCCGGCCTCAGCGCCGATCAGCGCCTTGCCCAGGTCGTAGATCCGGTGGGCGGTGTGTCTGAAGGTCTCGCCGGGGGTCAGGCGCAGGGCGTTCTGGATGATCTCCAGCGGCAGCCCGGATTCTCCCAGGGGATCCCTGGCGGATGCTGCTACGTGGCCCTGCTCCCCGCTCTCCCCGGATTTCGGGCGGTGATCCGTGCGTTCCACCTGGAAACTCCCGTCCGCTTGGGTATGCGCGATTCGTCCAGCGCCACCCGTATCGGGACGAGGGGCCTGTCCATCGCGAGGCGACGCTCCTTCCGCTCACACCGAGCCCTAATATTACAACAGATGGAAAAAACACAAGGGTACCCTCGCTGGCTTCTATCCATAAGCTACGGGGTGTCCGGAAGGCCTCCTCGCTGCCGCTGGGCGTGGATTCACTGCGCATTGGTTGCGTGCCGGCGCAACCGCTGCTGGCGCGGCGCTTGCCGCTTTACCACAGTGCGGCGCGTCAAGGCCCCCCCCCA
>CAYFWA010001048.1:0-2425 GCA_964346625.1 uncultured Myxococcales bacterium | reverse complement strand
TCTAGCTGGCCTTTTCGATCCACTCGGGGTTCTCGCCCCGTCGCGCCGCCTCCTCGTCCTTTTGCATGTGACACTTCTTGTACTTCTTACCGCTGCCACAGGGGCATGGCTCATTGCGGTTGATCTTGCGCGTCTTGCGGCGCACGGTCTTGGGCCGCCGGGCCTGGCTGCTCTGCTGGGGCGAGCCCCCCAGCGCCCCGCCCGAGGCGTGCTGGAGCTGCATGCGACGCTTTTTGTGCTCGAACTCCGGGAGGTCCTCCTCCTCCTTTTCTACCTGGACGCGGAAAATCTTGGAGGCCGCGTTCTTTTTGATGCGGACCATCATCTCGGCGAACATGTCGAACCCCTCGCGCTTGTACTCCAGCTTGGGGTCCCGCTGGGCGTAGCCCCGCAGGCCGATGCCCTCGCGCAGGTGGTCCATGGCCTTGAGGTGCTCGATCCACTGGTCGTCGATCTCGTCCAGATAGAAATGCCGGGCGAAATACAAAAAGGCGATGGGCCCCATGGCCGACTCGCGCTCCTCGAGGCTCTTTTCGATCTGGTCCCAGAGCGTCTCCCCGATGACCTCGCGGTCCGTTGGGGTGCCCTCCTTCAGGGTGGCGGTGATGCCGAAGGTGTCGCGCACCACATCCAGCAGCCCCTCGACATCCCAGTTCTCCATGTGCTGCTGGGCCGGCAGGTACTCGTCGAGCTGGCTCTGGAGCAGATCTTCGGCCAGATCCAGGAATCGCTCGCGCTGCTGGATCAGGGACTCGGAGACCACGCGGGTGGCTTCCCGGACGCAGGCCTCGGGGTCGCGCCGGTGACGGTGCAGATCCACCATGGCGCCGAAGTAACGGTACAGCTCGTTGGTGAGCCGCTCGGGGTCGATCTCTTCCACCGCTCGGGTCTTGGTCTCCCCGTTCTCGGTGGCCACCTCCTTTTTGAAGAAGTGCTCCACCTGGGCCTCCACCCGGGGCTTGACCCGCTCGGAGAGGGACTCCACCGTCCAGTCGCCGCTCTCGGTGGGGATCTCGGGCTCTGTGCCCGCCTTCTTCTCCTCGTCGGACAGCTCGCGGACATAGCGGCCCTCTAGCACCTGCTTGCGCAGCGCGTAGATGGACTTGCGCTGCAGGTTCATGACGTTGTCGTACTCGAGCAGGTTCTTGCGGATGTCGAAGTTGTGCCCCTCCACCTTGCGCTGGGACGACTCGATGGCGCGGTTGACCCACTTGTGCTCGATGGGCTCGTCCTCGCGCATGCCGAGACGGTCCATCATGCCCCGCAGCCGGTCGCCGCCGAACACGCGCATCAGGTCGTCCTCGAGGCTCAAGAAGAACCGCGAGGTGCCCGGATCCCCCTGGCGGCCGGCCCGGCCGCGGAGCTGATTGTCGATGCGCCGGCTCTCGTGGCGCTCGGTGCCGAGGATGTGGAGCCCGCCGGCGTCGAGGACCTTCTGGCGGTCCTGGCCGCACGTTTTGCGGTACTTTTCCAGCTCCTGCTCGTACTTCTGGGGCTGGGCCACCGGGTCCACCTGCTCCTGGGCCAGGTACTCGGCGTTGCCCCCCAGGTGGATGTCCGTGCCCCGCCCGGCCATGTTGGTGGAGATGGTGATGGACCCCGGCCGCCCGGCCTGGGCCACGATGAGCGCTTCGCGGCCGTGGTTCTTGGCGTTGAGTACCTCGTGGGGGATCTGGGCGCCCTTGAGCAGCTTGGAGATGACCTCGGTTTTTTCCACGCTGATGGTGCCCACCAGCACCGGCTGGCCCCGCTCGTGGCAGTCGCGTAGCTCCTCCACGATGGACTTGAGCTTGCCCTTTTCGGATTTGTAGATGACGTCGTCGTAGTCGCTGCGCTGGATCGGCACGTTGGTGGGGATCACCACCACCTCGAGCTTGTAGATCTTGTGAAACTCCTCCGCCTCGGTGTCCGCAGTGCCCGTCATGCCGGCGAGCTTGTTGTACATGCGGAAGTAGTTCTGGAAGGTCACCGTGGCCAGGGTCTGGTTCTCCTCCTCGACCTTGAGGTTCTCCTTGGCCTCCACCGCCTGGTGCAGGCCGTCGGACCAACGCCGCCCCTCCATCTTGCGGCCGGTGAACTCGTCGATGATGACGACCTTGCCTTCCTCCACCAGATAGTTGACGTCCCGCTTGTAGAGCGTGTGGGCCTTGAGGGCCGTGTTCACGTGGTGCAGCCAGTCCAGATTCTTGGGGTCGTATAGGTTTCCGATGCCCAGCCGCCGCTCCACCTTCTCCACCCCGGAGTCGGTGAGCATGGCCGAGTGGGCCTTCTCGTCCACGGTAAAGTCCACGTCCTTTTTCAGCGACGGGATGATGGCGTTGACCTTCAGATACAGATCCGCGGCCTGCTCCGCCGGCCCGGAGATGATCAGCGGCGTGCGGGCCTCGTCGATGAGGATGGAGTCCACCTCGTCCACGATGGCGTA
>CAYFWA010001047.1:0-2431 GCA_964346625.1 uncultured Myxococcales bacterium | reverse complement strand
ACACGCCCATCGTCGTGTGATGTCGCCAGACGCGGGCGAGCTACTCCTGCTCCCAGTCGACAGCGGGGAGCAGGTCCGCCAGGCCGCGGAGCGCGAGCTCGCGATCCAAAAAGTCGCGATCCAGCTCCGGCCCCGACTGCTCGAGCATGCCTCGAATGTCTCGCAGGTGCTTCTGAGAGCCACCCTCGCGATAGTACTGCAGCTTCCGGAGAATCACGTACTCCGGAGGCGCAAGCTGGATCTGCAGTTCCTCTAGCGCCACGGTGCGTCGATGCGCGATGGCCCAGCGGTGCAGCTCATCGCCGGCATACAGGTAGCAATCTGCCTTGGGCCCGCTGTCGTGGTGAATGAGGTTGAAACGAGCCCCGTGGGAACGGCCGACCTCGATCCGAATCACCTCCGGAGGAGGACAGTAGTACGTCTCCAACGGGAACATGTTGCACAAGGTGTCGATCTGGTCCGGGCGCAGGACCAGCACCAGGTCGATGTCGTGGGTGAGACGTGGCTCCCCGTAGAAGACGGCGGCCACCGAGCCGGTGACCAGAACCTCGATGCCCGCCTCCATCAGGGGGCGAACGAAGACCTCCACGAAGTCATGTGTTTGCATGGAGAAAGATCCGGGCGATGCGGGCCTGGACCTCGGCCTCGCTCCATTCGGGGTGCCGCTGTCGCAGGTTGGTGGCCTTGAGCTGTCAGGCGGTCTCGCGCAGCGTGATGAGCTGTGCATATTTTTGCGCGGGGGTCATCCCGCGAAGAATCCGCCCGTGAACGTGCGCTGCCTCCTGCTCGTGATCCATCCGCTTATCGCTCGTGTTGCGCTGATCCACGCCGTTCATGCGATTGAGCCGCAGCCGTGGGTGTCAAGCCGCGTTCGGGAAACCCCCGGACCGAGTCTCTCCGGACGCTGCCAGGTATGTTGCCTCAAATGGAGCGGGCGATTATCATCGCGTTGTTTTCGCTGGATACCGATCAGACGGGAAGCGCACGATAAGACAAGGACGGAAACAGGCTGGGAGACTGTCGGCATGAGAGACTCGTCCGCGATATTGGCCTCGGTACTCGTGGTGATGAGTGTGGGGGTGCTGACGCAGCATGGGTGCGCGAAGCGCATCGTTCCGACACGCGCCTATCTCGAAAAACACGGCACCTACCGGTACCGGGGTTCTCAACGGCAGGTCTTCGAGGCCGTCAAGCGGGCGCTCGTCGTCGAGGGCTACTCCTTGGCGATGTCGGATGCCCGGCACGCCATGGTCGTTACCAAGCCGAAGCTCATCAACGTCTCCTTTGGCCACAGCATTCTGACCTCCACCGGGAAGGAGAGCGCCGAGGATTTCTCCATCCGTCTCACCGTACGGGTCATCGACAGCCACCGGAAGGCCGTCACGGTGCGGATCACGCCGACCGCCTACGTCGGCGGGGTGAGGAATCCGGACTTTGCGTTCCGCGACAAGTGGCTCCGCCGCCTGCTCAACACCCTCCTCCGCTCCATCTGGGACGAAATCAGGCGAGGCTAGCTGCGGTCTGAGGCGGGCAAGTGGGGGACCGGGCAAGTGGGGGACGGTGTTCCAAATTTCCAATTTGGTCTGGAACCGGTTGATATCAGGAATCAATTCAAGCGGGCAAGTGGGGGACGGTGTTCCAAATTTCCAATTTGGTCTGGAACCGGTTGATATCAGGAATCAATTCAAGGAAGGCCTCCAGAGGGCTCACCCGTGATGCGGACTCTGCCGAACATGGCTCGCGAGCGCGTATCAGCGGGCGGTGCAGCGGCCCTCGACGCACATGGCCCGGGTGCCGAGGGCGCGGCGGGCCGGGCACTGCTTGCAGGGAGGCTTGATGCAGCGACCCATGACGGATCGCCGCCGGATCTCCCGCCGGATGGCCTCCCGGTTGGCTACCCGTCGCCAGTACAGACCACAGGGACGACATGAGCACCCGGATCGCGGGAAGAACCCGCAGTCGGCGTCGCGCTTGCACGCCAGGCCTCTCGATGGCCCGCCGGGCAGGTTCTGTAAGGGGGGCAGGGTGCACTGCCGCCGGAAGCACACCGGGCCGGACCCGAGCCAGTTGTCGTGGTGGGCGCAGCGCGGGCAGGGGCGTTGGGGACAGCGGGTCCGTTTGCGAGCCGCGCGGATGCGCCGGGCCGTCTTTCGATTGCAGATCTGCCGCCAGGTGGGCTTGCAGGGATCGCACCCGGGGCAGGCGGTCGGTCGCAACACGCAGTCGGAGTCCCGTCGACAGAGCCGCTCCCGGTGAAAGGGCAGCCTGGGCGGTTGGCCCGACAGGGGGAACCGAGACCCCGGGGGCGACACCCGCCCCTGCCGCGTCGTCCGGCGGGGCCCTGCTTCGCGAGCCGCGACCTGGCGAGCCGCGACCTGGCGAGCCGCGACCTGGCGAGCCGCGACCTGGCGAGCCTCGACCTGGCGAGCCT
>CAYFWA010001046.1:0-2434 GCA_964346625.1 uncultured Myxococcales bacterium | reverse complement strand
TCTACCCAACGGCCACCGGGCCACCGGGCCGCTCGTCTACCCAACGGCCACCGGGCCACCGGGCCACCGGGTCACCGGGTCACCAAACGGGCAGATCGAAACGACGCGAAACCTAACCCCGCATCCAGCCCGCGTGGTGGCCGGTCCTCGATTGTCGGCCGGGTCCGGGCGCTGCGGAATGCCTGTCTCTGTTGGTAGCGAACGCGGGGGCGGAGGGCTATCGGGGACAGCGCCATGTGCGCGTAGCGAAATCCGCGGCCCCACGTTGTTGGGTCAAGGGACAGGGACTGGACCCCCGTGGCAGGGCGCGGGGGCAACACGCCCGACGCGATGGTGACCGGCCCCAGCCGAGGCGCCGATGGCGGGCGCCGACGCGCCGGTGGTAGAATCCGCTACGCCAGTTGCGTGGAATCGACGAATTGTCGCGCCCCGGCGAAATAGACACAAACAGGCAAGTTGGTTGCTTTTTTGCGCTCAGGCGGTATCCCGGTGGAGCCCAGCGGCTCTTCCCAAACGAGCGCAAGCGAACGTGAGTGAGCGAGCGCGAGTGAGCGCGAGAAAAGGCCCGAGGATATGGCCAGGTACACACCAGATCGCGGCACCCCGACGGTAGCGACCCAGGGTTCGCAGCACGACGCAGCCTACTACACGCGGCTGCTTTGGCGGCTGCGCACGGGGCTGCTGGCCGCCTCGCTGATTCCGCTGGTGCTGCTGTCGGTCTACTTTCACTACCAGTACGAGGACACCCACACCGAGTCGGTACACACCCACCTGCGATCGGTGGCCGAAAACCAGCGCAACATCGTGGACCTGTATCTGCGCGAGCGGCTGGCGAACCTGCGGAGCATCTTTCGCAAGATCAGCTCCGCGCTCCCGGAGCGGATCCCCAAGCTCGATCGCTGGCTCGCCGACCTCCGCCGCGAGAGCGACGCCTTCGTGGATCTCGGGCTCTTCGATGATCAGGGGCGCCTGGTGGGCTACGCCGGGCCGTTTTCCCACCTGGTGGGGACCAACTACTCGGCAGAGCCCTGGTGGTGCTCGCTCGAAAAGAGCCGCGCGGGCGCGCACATCAGCGACGTCTATCTCGGCTTTCGGCAGCGCCCCCACTTCGTGATGGCGCTGTCGCGCGCGGTGGGCGGCCGGCGCTGGGTGCTGCGGGCGAGCGTGGACCCGAAGCGGTTCAATCGCTACATCCGGCGACCGTATTTGGCCCCGGAGTCCGAGTCCTTTTTGGTCAACCGCGCCGGGGTGCGCCAGACCTTCACCGGGTCGGGCTCACCGCCGCAGGCCGCCCGTCCTCCGCCCCGGGTGGCCGGCGCGCCGGTGGTGCGCTCGGTGAAGGTCAACGGCACCGAGTACATCGTCGCCTACGCCTGGCTCGCCGAGCACGACTGGGCCATGGCGGTGCGCGTGCCCCAGGCGCGAGCCTACCGGGAGCTGATGATCACGCGGTGGACCCTGGTGGGCTTCACCGTGGTGGTGTTGGTGCTGGTGATCTTCCTCGTTTTTTATTACACCAACCGGCTGATTCGTCGGCTCACTCGCGCCGACGAGGCCCAGGAGACGTTGCGCCAGGAGCTGTTTCACGCCGCCAAGCTGGCCTCGGTGGGCGAGATGGCCGCCGGGGTCGCCCACGAGATCAACAACCCCCTGGCCATCATCTACGAAGAGACCGCCATGATGCGGGACCTGCTGGATCCGGAGTTCGGCACCGGCTTCGACGAGCCGGAGTTTCAAGATCGGCTGCAGGCCATCCAAGAGGCCACCCTGCGCGGCCGCACCATCACCGCGAAGCTGCTGTCGTTTTCTCGTCAGTACGAGCCGGACCCCGAGCCCACGGATTTCAACGGCGTGGTGGAGCGCGCCATCGCCAGCCGGGAGCGGGCCTTCGAGCTCAACGAGATCGACATCGAGCGCCAGCTCACCCCCGACCTGTCCCCCGTGTTGATCAAGGGGGGCCAGATGGAGCAGGTGGTTTTGAACCTGCTCAACAACGCGCGCGACGCCATCGGCACCGGCGGTCGCATCACGGTGAGCACGGCCGCGGAAAACGGGCACGTGATCTGCAAAATCCGAGACACCGGGGTGGGCATCGGCGAGGCCCAGATGCCCCAGATCTTCTTTCCGTTTTACACCACCAAGGGGGTGGGCAAGGGCACGGGGCTGGGGCTGTCCATCAGCTACGGGATCATCCGCTCGTTCGACGGCCGCATCGAGGTGGAAAGCGAGCCGGGCAAGGGGACGGTCTTTACTATCTACCTGCCCATGGTGCAGGGTGAGGCGGCCGACGATTTTTCGGAACGCCACGAGAGCCATCCGTCTGGCAAGACGCCGAAATGAAGCTGAAGTGAAGCTGAAGTGAAGCTGAAGTGAAGCTGAAACGACGCTGAAACGACGCTGAGACGACGCTGAGACGACGCTGAGACGACGCTGA
>CAYFWA010001045.1:0-2439 GCA_964346625.1 uncultured Myxococcales bacterium | reverse complement strand
GCGGCGGCGGTGGCGGCGGCGGCGGTGGCCGCGGCGGCGGCGGTGGTGGCCGCGGCCGCGGTCGGGGTCGCGGCGGGCGCGGATTCGGCTGGGGCGCCCAGGACGGGGAGCCCGGCGGCGAACGGCCCACGGAGGCCCCACGCAACCCCAACAACGGCCCCGCGCCCTCCGCGCCCGCAACCGACGAGTAGGGCGGGAGCGCAGCCCAGCCAGGAAGCGAAGCCGTGGCGCAGCGAGTCGCGATACCCGTATTCAACGATGAGATCTCACCGCGCTTCGGCTTCGCGGGGCGCATCCTCGTCGCGGACGTTTCCGACGGCGAGGTGGGCGAGCAGCGGTATCTGGACGTGTCCGGCTTCGGCTGGCGGGCCCGGCTGGCGCTGCTCGCCCACCAGGGCGTGACGCACCTCATCTGCGGAGGGTTCGACCGGGTCTACCTGCCCTTTTTGCAGGGTCTGGGGATTCGGGTGAGCTGGGGGCACGCCGGCGCTGCGGCCGAGATCCTCGAGCGGGTGTGTCGAGGAGAGATCCAACCGACAACCGACCGAGAGCTTTTCGGGCCACGACGGCGTGCCCGCGGTGGGAGAGGAAGCGGTGGGAGAGGAAGCGGCGGAAGAGGAAGCGGCGGAAGAGGAGGTGGAGGGAGAGGTGGTGGCCGGTGCGGCGGAGGCGCAGGGATCCCGGGGTCACCGCGGGCAAACCATCGTGGCCGGGGAAAAGGACGTTCGAGATGACGAAACTAGATGAGATCAGGAGGGATACATGAGCAGGAAGCAACTGCTGGCGGTGGCCAGCGAGGACAACCGGGCGCTGGACGGCGAGGTCTCCATGCACTTCGGGCGGTGTCCCTATTACACCCTCGTGGAGGTGGTGGATGGGCGGGTGGAATCGGCCCGCGCGGTGGAGAACCCGCACTACGGGAACCACCAGCCCGGGATGATGCCCCGCTACATCAGCGGGCTCGGCGCCCACGTGGTGTTGGCCGGGGGCATGGGACCCAAGGCGATCCAGCTCTTTGCCGGGATGGGCGTCGACGTGGCCACGGGCGCCGTGGGGCGGGTGGACAAGGTGGTTGAGGCGTTTCTGGACGGTTCCCTGACCGGGGTGGTGCCGTGCCAGCACGATCACCCCGAGAGCTGCCATCGGTAGGCGGCTACCCAGCCTGCGAAGCCGCCGGGAGACTGGCGGACGCATGAAAGGAAGAGAATCAATGAACAAAACGACGAAGCCGGTGGCCATCACCCTGACGAAGGCGGGCGGTCTGGACCAGGTCGTGGACCCGCGGTTCGGTCGAGCGCCGGTGTTCCTGTTCGTGGATCCGGTACGAGAAGAGGTGCTCGCGGAGCAGACCAACGACGCCGTGCAGGCGGCCCACGGCGCGGGAACCTCGGCGGCGGCCGCGGTGGCCGATCGGGGCGCCTCGGACGTCATCTCGGGCCGCTTCGGCCCCAAGGCGGCCGAGGCGCTGCGGGCCCTGGGCGTGCGGATGTGGGTGGCGCCACCCGATCTCGACGCGCGGGAGGCCCTGCGCCGCTTTCGCGACGGATCCCTCGAGCCCATGGTCGTACGAGAATATCGATGAGGATCGCCATCGCCAGCGGCAAGGGCGGCACCGGCAAGACGCTGGTGGCCACCAACCTCGCGTGGCTGCTCGCCGAAAGTGGCCAGCCCGCGGCCTATGTGGACTGTGACGTGGAGGCGCCCAACGGCTCGCTGTTCGTACGCGCCGAGGTCTGGAGCGAGCGCCGGGTCACCGTGCCGCTGCCCACCCTGTCCACGGAGCGCTGCTCCGGCTGCGGCGAGTGCCAGCGTGTCTGTCGGTACCACGCCATCCTCGCGGTGACCGACAAGGTGTTGGTGTTCCCAGAGCTCTGCCACTCCTGCGGAGGCTGCGTGCGCGCCTGCCCCGACGGCGTGCTCTGGGAGGTGGGGCGTGAGGTGGGGACCCTCTACTGGGGCCGCGCCGACGGGCTGCAGCTCTGGGGAGGTCGGCTGGACGTGGGCGAGGTGCGGGCCTCGCCGTTGATCGACGCGGTGCTCGACGACTGCCCCACCGAGGGGACGGTGGTGGTGGACGCTCCGCCCGGTACGTCCTGCAGCGCGGTGGCCGCCCTGCGGGGCGCGGACCAGGTGGTCCTGGTGACCGAGCCCACACCCTTCGGGTTGCACGATCTGCGCCTGGCGGCCGAGATGTGTCAGGCGCTGGGGCTGCGGACCTCGGCGGTGATTAACCGCAGCGATCTGGGCGGGGTGCCGGTGGCGCACTACCTGCGAGAGCGCGGAATCCCGGTGCTCGCGGAGATCCCCTTCGAGCGCGACATCGCGGACGCATACGCCCACGGCGCCCTGGCCTCGGCCCGGGTGCCGGCCTTTCGACGAGCGCTGGAAGAGGTAACGAGCGCGCTGCTTGGCGCCGAGGCCGGGGGCGGGATGAATGGG
>CAYFWA010001044.1:0-2439 GCA_964346625.1 uncultured Myxococcales bacterium | reverse complement strand
ATGGATCGGCGTCCCGAGTGCAGAGTTTATTTTGACCCGCTCCCTAAGCCGCGAGGTGCCGCTACTGCGCGATTGCAGCCGTCTTTCAAACTGTTCGGTGCTCTAGTCCCGGGACAGGGACATGAGCAGAAAGACGATGTAGTAGAACATCATCGCGATGGCGGCGAACAGGGCCAGGGCGGCGGCGACGTGCTGGGTGGTTTGGTAGTGGTGCAGGACGTTGGAGGTGTAGTAAAGCAGGTACCCCGCCATGAGCACCACCATGGCCAGCGCAAACAGTACCCCCAGGTTGAAGCCGAAGATGATGGCACATACGATCACGCCGAAGGCGATGAGCGTACCTATCATCAGCGCGGAGCGTAGAAACGAAAAGTCCTTGCGGGTGACGAACACCACAGCGGTGAGGCCAACGACCAAGCCGAGCGTCAAAATAGCGGCGGTGGGCAGCAGATCGGGCGATGAGTGGTAGGCCGCCAGATACAATAGCGGCATCATGATGACCGCGTAGGCCACAGCCGTCAGAAACAGCCCCGCGTATTGTAATCCTGACGATGTCTCCTGGCGCGCCCACCAGTCAGCAATCCAACCCACGGCAACGAAGGCGCCGAGGACGATGAGCCAATGCCAACCCTGCGTCATCCACATCATCATGGGCAGGGTCTTTTCCAGCAGCGGGCCGAGCAGCAGGGTCTCTAGCCCGGCGAACAGCGCGATGGTGGCGGCGAGGTGGCCGTAGGTGCGGCGGATGAACGCGGAGCGCTCCTCGGCCGAGGCTTGAGCCGCGGTGAGGTCGGCGGCATAGGTCTGATCAATGGCCATATCCGGTGTCCTCCTGGTTTTCCTTCGATTCCAATCTTCATCTTCGGGACCTGCGGGTCGCCCTGGCCTGAGCCGGGTCAAGGTCGAGATCCGCGTGTCCCGTCTCGAGTCGGGGACTATAGCACAGCCCTGACGGTGTACAGGGGCAAACCGTGCTCTGGGGGTCGACCATCGGCGTTCGGGCGCAATCCGGTCGGCCGTGTCGAGCGCCTCGTCGGTCGCCCGCGGGCGCAGGCGACGGGCGGCGACGGGCGGCCCCGGGCGGCCGCAGCCCCGCTCAGCGGCCGCAGGGGCAGGCGCAGGTGTCCACCACCACGGGGTTGGCGCTGCCCTCCCAGTCCTCGAGGCCTTCCTTGTAGTGGTACACGTTCTGGTAGCCCACCGCCTCGGCGGCGAAGCTGGCGGCCTCGGAGGCAGCGCAGCCCTCATTGACGCAGTAGAAGATGAACACGTCGGTGGCCTTGTTGAGCGCCACGGCGGTGAGCAGGTCCTCGGCGCCGGGCTGCAGCTCGCCGCCGTACCACAGGTCGTCGCCGTTGATGTTGATGGCGCAGGAGATGTGACCATCCGCGGCGTAGGTGGCCGCGTCCATGGTGTCCACGATGTAGACGTCCGGGGGGATGGTCACGTAGCCGGTGGCGTCCACGCTGTAGTAGTGCGCGAGGATGCCGTGGCGCTCGATGTCCTCGTACCAGGCCTCGGCCCGCCAGGCCTCGATGCCGCCGGTGACCACGTACACGTCGGTGTAGCCCAGCTCGATGGACGCCTCGGCCACCTCGAGCACCGTGGCGTCCATGGCCGCGGAGCCGTAGAAGATGAGCGGGTTGACCTCGGCGGTGGTCTGGGCGATGAGGGCGTCGCCGCCGTTGAGGAACGCCTCGCCGTCCCACAGCACCTGCAGCGGCAGACACTGGGCGTCGGGGATGTGACCGGCCTGGCACTCGTCGATGGGGCGCAAATCGGCGATGGTCTGGCCCAGGGTCTCGTACAGGAAACCGTCGCGGAGCTGCTGGACGGTCAAGGCCTGGACCTCGGGAGGCTGGTTGTTGTTGTTGCCCCCCCCATCCACCCCCGAGTCGGGCACGCCGGCCTCGGGTCGCACCAGGTTGTTGTTGTTGTCGTCTCCCGGACCGCCGATGCCGCAGGCCGTGAGACCGGCCGCCAGGCCAGTGGCCAAAAATAGGATGAACGCCAGGGTGAATAGCGAAGAAAAGCGAAAGATACGCACCGTGAACTCCAGTACTGACCTGATGAACCTTTTGGACCTCTTGGATTGGTCGGGCTCGCGCCCGCGCCGCCGCGCCGTCCAACCCGGCGACGTACTCTATTATTGACGTAGTGCTGGTATGAATTCAAGGTGAACAAGGTCGCACACGGCCCCGTCCAACCGGACGGCCGAGGCGAGCCCTCGACGCAGGCCCGACGCAGGCCCGACGCAGGCCCGACGCAGGCCCCCCGATTCACGGGCAAAAAACAGGATGAATAAGCGATGATCGAGAGCAGGATCGAGCGCAGGAAACCGTCGAGCCGCGCCGGCGCGCAGGGCTCAACGAGCCGGAGGCAGGGGTTAGGCCCCGATCACGAATTATCTGATCGTTCAGGCCGCCGATCCATCCCGGC
>CAYFWA010001043.1:0-2441 GCA_964346625.1 uncultured Myxococcales bacterium | reverse complement strand
TGTGCTCGGTAGTGAAGGCGTCGGTCATGCGATGAAAACTACCGTCATGGCAGAGGATGTCCGGGCACAACGGAGACGGACCGAACTCTCGGGTTGCCAGATCCACGGGCCAGAGAGCGTACTGAAGCGCGGGCGATAGCTCCGGAAACACCACGGATGTCTCGTAGGGGAACGCCACCACGCTGTTCGGGTCGAAGGTCGGGCCGTCGTAGGGGACTCCGGGGCTGGGATCGGGTGACGGGGGCGGGGGCGCAGGCGGGTGAGCGACGACATCGAAGGCGCCGACGTGCTGCTGGGCTGCCTCAACAAGCCGAGCGGTGAAACGTCCGTTGGCGTTGGTGACCACCCGGCGCAGCTCGGCGGAGCTCCCGGTGAGATCCTGGATCGGGTCGCCCTCCTTCCAGATCCACTGGTGGGGCACCAGCGACAGCGTGAGCTCCTCGTAGGGTGGGAAGCCCTGGCCGCTCACGTACAGGTCCTCAGTTCTGGCGGGGCGGCTGTGGATCAGGCACCCATCCGGGAGCGAGGGGTATACGAGCGGGCGTGTGCGGGAGGTCACCGGGACCTTGAGCGTCGCCGCGGGGGGGTCGGTGCGCGGCGGTGGGGCGCCGCCGCCCGGGTTGTCGTTGCCGCCCGGGTTGCCGTTGCCGCCCGGGTTGTCGTTGCCGCCCGGGGTCGAGCTGCCTGGCGCGGGGTAGATGCTCACCCGCAGCCGCCTGCCCTCCAGCGCCATCTCGGCCTCCTCGAAGCGCTCGAAGCGATACGGATCGCTGCCGCGGCCCGGGACCTGGTTCAATCCACAGCCCTGCACGCCGGATTGATACCAGAGGATGAAGGGTGGGATCTCTCCGTCACCGTCCGAAACGATTCTAGCATAGCTGATGGCCTCCTTCACCGAGACCTCGGCGGGATCCTCGGGGGTGAGGTATAGATCGTAGGCGGTTCGGGGCTCGAGGCCGGTGACGCCCACGTGCAGGGAGTCGCCGACCCCAAGGGTCGTCGTTGGCGTGCCCATGGGCTCGTAGGCGCTGACGCGGGGCGCGTCTCGCAGCACCGTCACCGATCTCCAGGGCGAGACCACGGAGTCGAATACCTTGACCTTCGTCTTTTTGCCCCTGGTCTTCTCGCGTACGAGGTCCACGCGCACGCGGTAGGGATAGACTCCGGCCGGGAGGCCGAAGTCGGCCGCGTCCTGGCCATCCCACTGCAAGGCCAGCGGGTAGGTCCCGAGCTGTCCGAGGGAGTCCTGCCGGGTGACGGTGCGTTCGAGGTAGCCCAGCTCCGGGGAGACGATCTCCCAGACCACGCGGGAGGTAAACTCGAACTGTCCAGAGGGAAGCCCGGGCAGCTGGAGCGCCTGCAGGTCGAGCTGCAGCTCGCTGTGCTCGATGGCCGGGCGGAAGGGGTCCGGGCTGTCTCGCAGGTTGCCCGCCGCGATCTTGCCCTCGGGCCCCACCAGCGGCGGCTCGGAAGCCGTCTGCTCCGAGCAGACGCAGTAGCGCACGCGCGAGTACGTGGCGCTGCTGTGAGCCGAGCTGAACCCGAACACGCCCTCGCCGGCGATGGTGGGTTGCAGGTCGGCAGGCAGCGTGTCGTAGTCGCGCACCATCACCGGCTGGCCGTCCACCAGCAGGTAGGAGGCCACGCCACGCTGCACCACCAGGGTGTAGGTGGTCTCGGTGCGAAAGTCCCACGGCAGGATGTGGGCCGGGTCGAGCACGGCCCTGGCGTCGATCTCGTCACCGTGGACTGCCACGCGCTGGCCCTGGTAAAGGCCCAGCGACACCATGGCGAGCCGCTCACCGTCCATCACGCCCAGCATGGCCAGCGTCTCCTCGGGCTCGTTACTGGGATAGATGCGCCCCACGTCATAGGTGGCCTGGATGACGTAGATCGGGCTGGGCGGCGGGCCGATCAGGGGCGGCTCGAGCCGCTGGTACTGGGCGCCGTCCACCTCGCCGGGCGGGGCGTCCGCGGTGGAGCCCACGATCTGGAGCTTTCCGTCCACGATGCTCACCTGGGTGCCGGGCTGGATGTCGGCGAGCCACGGATGCACGGGGGCATCCTGGGGGAGGAAACCAAGGCTGGGATCATAATCGACGTCGCAAACCCAATCAGAGCACTGTGAGATAACTGAATCCAGGCCGCTGCTCTCGGGCAGGGGGGGAGGACAGGTTGCGTGTGCCGGCGCGGCGCCACCGATAAGCAGCAGCATCAATGGAATCAGCAGGAGGCTGACGCCGGCTGCAGTGGCAGATTCATTGCGGCTGGCAAGGTAGGCAAGACGTCTCTTTTGGGGTGTCCGAGCTCCGTAGCGGGGAGGCTGCGCGCGGGGTAGCTGACTGATTCCGCGTTGAAAATCAGCGCTCAGACCAGGCACTGCCCCAAGGACTTGGGACTTGGGACTTGGGACTTGGGACTTGGGACTTGGGACTTGGGAC
>CAYFWA010001042.1:0-2445 GCA_964346625.1 uncultured Myxococcales bacterium | reverse complement strand
GCCAGCCGGGCGCCTCGGCGCCCTGACTTGCAGACCTTATTTTGACCCGCTCCCTAAGTACCCCCGGGAGCCAAAGCGGCTCTCGAGATTTGCCGGTCACGCTGCAGCATAGGCCGGGCCGGACGCAGCCGTCAAGCAGCGCTGCCGCGAGCCCGGGATCGGTTCCGGCCGCGTAACCGACTGGTTTTTATGTACGATTTTATCAGAGTCGGCCGAAATGTGCCCCGCCGCGCCCCGCCGCACACAAGGGGGTGTCCTCGCGGCGCGAGATCGATATAATCGGCGCCGGACTCGGCACCGGTCCAGCACCGGTCCACCACTGGAAGCGAGACAACTTCGAGGCCAACGTCCGTGAGACCCAAGGATGTCAGGAGGATCCACACCATGAAGATTGCCCTATCCCAACTCGCGACCCTTGCCCTGCTGGGCGTGTTCGTCACCGCCTGCGGCGTCCCCGAGGAGAAGCACAAGCAGGTGTTGGCCCAAAAGAAGAAGCTCGAGCGCGAGCTGTCCGAGATGAAGAAGCTCTCGCGCTCACAAAAGCAGCGCATCACCTCGCTGGAGGCCGATCTCAAGCAGGTCAAAGACAGCATGGAGAGCAAGCGGGCCGCGCTGCAAAGAAAGCTCGCCGAGCTGAAAAAGACCAAGGCCGCCCTCAAGGAGCTCGAGAAGATGAAGGCGGACATGGAGGCCCAGCGCAAGCTGGACGCCAAGCTGCGCGCTCAGCTCAAGTCCATGATCTCGGCCGGGCAGCTCGAGGTGGTCAACGTCAACGGCCGCCTGGTCATCAAGATGGCCTCCAAGATCCTGTTCCCCTCGGGCAAGTCCCGGCTCACGCGCAAAGGCCGCCGGGCCCTGAGAAAGCTCGCCTCCATCCTCAAGAACGTGGGCCGGCACTTCCAGGTGGCGGGCCACACCGACAACGTGCCGCTGCGGCGCCGGCGCGACGACAACTGGTCGCTTTCCACCGAGCGCGCCGTGCGCGTGGTGCGGCTGCTGGCCAAAAACGGCGTGCCGGGCAAAAACCTCAGCGCCGCCGGCTTTAGCCAGCATCAGCCCGTGGCCAACAACCGCACCCGCAAGGGCAAGGCCCTCAACCGCCGCATCGAGATCACGCTGCTGCCGGTGATCCCGCCCCAGGTCAAGGAGTAGGGCTCCGGCTGCCCCGGCTGCCCCGATCCCCGTCGGTTTCCCCTCTTCCCGCTACCCTCTTCCCCTCTAACGGCACCGCAGGGCCCGGATCCGGATGGGACCGGGGCGGTCCACCGGGCCGAGCCCGGCGGCTTGGCTTGCCGCCCCTGCGGCGCGACTCGTTTCCGGCTGCCGGGCCGCGCGCCAGAGCAGCAGCGCGCCGTCGGCGGTGGGCACCAGGCCGCCAAAGGACTCGGCCGGTTCGAGCCAGCGGGGCCGCTCCACGGGCCGGCCGTCGGGCTGGAGCTCCTGCACGAACAGCCGCGGCGCGCGGGCATCGGGCCGGCGGCGGCCCAGGCCGGCGAGCAGCAACCGATCCGCGGCCGCCACGAGCGATAGCGGGCAGCCGGGGCCGGCCACCGGGGGCAGACCGAGCACCACCGGCGAACGCAGGGGCCGGCCCTGGCCATCCAGGGCCACCCACACGCCGCGGGTGGTCCCCGCGCCGCTGCGGGTCACCGCGAGCACGAACCGCCGGGTGGCGGTGGCCACGGCCAGGCTGCAGCGCGGATCCCCGGCGCGCACCCGGGGCAGCCCCACCTGACGCATGGCGCCCTGCGGCCGGCCGCGCTGATCGAAGCGCGCCACGAAGAGCTGGTCCAACGTGGTGAAGGCCGCCAGCGACCCGCCCGGGGTGGCGATGAGCGTCGGCGCGCCGAATAGCCCCGTGGCCCCCGCCTCGTCGCGATCCAGCAGCCGGTGGTGTCCCCGGGGCGCGAGCCCGGGGGAAAACACCCGTAGATCCAGCCGCCGCCCGCGGGCGGCCTCCGAGAGCCAGACCCAGGCCTGCGCGTGCAGCGCGCCGCGGCGCGCGGAGCGGGCCTCGCCGCGCACCAGCAGCGGGCGCGCCGCCGGCGCGCCCGGCCGCGCTCGGTGGCGGTCTCGACGCGCGGGCCGAGCCGCTCCCCCGCGGGCAGGGGCGTTTCCCCCGCGGGCAGGGGCGTTTCCCCCGCGGGCAGGGGCGTTTCCCCCGCGGGCAGGGGCTTTGGGTCTGGCCGTGGGGGCGCCCACGCCCGGGGCGGTGAAGCGCCGCACGGTGCCCCGCGGGCCCAGGGGGACGGCCCATGAGTCGCCGTCGCGCCCGAAGATCAGCACTCCCCCGTCGCGGTGGGAAAGCAGCCGCAGCGGGGCCCCCCGGTCGACGCGCGAGACGTCCAGGCCCGTGTCCACCGCCGGCCCGCGGGGACGGCCGCCGGGCCTGCCGGAGGCCGCCGCCTAATGACGCTACTTGCGGAGTCCGAGCTCTTTGATAAC
>CAYFWA010001041.1:0-2450 GCA_964346625.1 uncultured Myxococcales bacterium | reverse complement strand
CCGGCGTCCCCTGCCCCGGCGGGTGAATGGGCCGCGGCGTCCCCTGCACCGGCGGCTCCAGCACCGGCGGCCTCGACGGCCGGGACGAGAACCACCGTAACCCGGATCTCGCCCTCGTCGGTGAACTTGGCGGCGTTGGACAGGAGATTGGCCAGCACGCGCCGGATGCGCACGGCGTCCAGGCGCACGTCGGGGAGCGCCTCGGGGCGATCCCCGGGGAACTGGGCGGTGAGGGTCACCGGTCGGCCCTCGAGGGCGGCCCGGGTGGCCGAGACCTCGGCCTGCACCAGGGGCGCGAAGGCCTGCGTGTCGAGGCGCAGCCGGATGGCGCCGGCCTCGGCGTAGGCGATGTCCACGATGTCGCGCACGAGCCCCAGGAGCTGCCGCGCGGAGTCGAGCAGGATCTGGAGATCCTGCTGCTGGCTCGCCGACAGCGGCTCCTCGCCTCCCGCCCCCTCGAGCAAGAGCTCACCGTGGCCCAGGATCGCGGTGAGCTGGCTGCGCAGGGCGTAGCTCACCTCCTCGAGGTAGCGGATCTTCTCCTCGTCGCGGGCCGTGGAGCGCTGCACGTCCTGCAGGGAGCGCTGCTGCTCGGCCAGCAGCGAGCTCCGGAGCTGACCGAAGCGGTCGATCAGCAAACCGACCTCGTCGGTGCTGGTGGGGGGCACGGGCTGCACGAAGCCCTGCTCGGGCCGCGACGCGATCCGCTGAATCCGCCCCGCCACCTCGTTCAGATCCCTCGAGGCGTCGTTGCCCATGAGGTGCGCCACCACCAGGGCGAACAGCAGCAGCGCTGCCGCGAAGCCGCCGAGGGTGGTGGTGAGGGGCGTGGGGTCGGAGGAGGCCCCGGTGGCCAGGGCCACCAGCCGCAGGTCGTCGTGGGGGAACTCCAGCGCGTGCCAGCGACAGACGCGCACCGCCGGGTTACGGGCCTGGCAGCGACCGCCGGGTCGGAGCTCGACGCCCCAGGGGCGGCGAGGCGGCCCCGAACGGGCCTTGTCTGCGGCGCGCAGGGCCCGCATCGGCTGCGGGACCGGCCCCGCGGCGGAGGGCTGGGGCCGCCCCGGGAAGGCCTCGCCGCTCGCGTTGGTCAGCCGGAGCACGTAGCCCCGCGGGGCGGGCATGCCCCCGAGCTTGGACACCAGGCGGGCCCGCGGCACCGACGAGAGGCGAAGGGCGGCGCGCAGGGCCAGCAGGCGCGCCTGTCGGGCGCGCCGCAGCGTCTCCTCCTGGTGGAGCTGCGCCCGGCCGTGGGACGTGACCAGGGCCGCCGAGCCGGCGCCCAGGGGCAGCACCGTGAGCAGCAGGTAGCCCCGCAGCCCGATGCGCGAGCGGCGGGGGGCGATCCCGACGCCGAGGGTCGGACCGTCCCCCAGGTCCTGCGACGTGACTCGGCCGAGCCACTGTCGGATCATCAGCATGGACCCGACGGCCACCACGGCGCCGATCCCGAGGGCGGCCAGCGGCAGGGAGAGGCCGTAGGGGGGATCCACGCGGTGATAGAGCGTCGTCCAGGCCAGCAGGCTGGCGGCCAGCACGCCGAGCAGGGTGACCCCCAGCACGCGCACCGGGGTCTCGGCCCGGGGGCGCTCTCGCCAGCGCACGCGGAACAGGGTGTAGATCGAGCCCTCGACGATCCACGTCACACCGAGCATCAACGCCACGGCCAGGCGGTGGATCGGCTCCCACTGCGCGGGCAAACCCAGCAGCAGGGGCGGCAGGAGCAGCCAGGACAAACCGAGCAGGGCGGTCTGGCCCAAGCCGATCCAGAGTATCAGCGACCGAGCGCTGCGTGTCATCGGTAAAGGCTCGCTGTACACGTTCAGGGGGGATGTCCCATCCCCCCTCGCCCCGAAAAAGCGCGGTTTTTCGGGGCTCACCCCCAATCATCGCGCTTCGCGCCGCTGCAGGGAAAGGCGCCAGATCGCCGTTTCGCGCAATTTCGGTCCTACGAGACCCCTGAACGGTTACGGCTCGCTATCCCTGAGTCGAGGACTCTACCCGTCGGTCTCATAGGAACCACGGGGAGGGGGGGATGTGCAAGTAGATCCGGGGGGATCGCGCACGGGCTGCGGAGGGGTTTTTTCTTTGCGCGGTGGAAACTCCCTCCCGGCGCGCAAACACCTGTCGACTCCCTGCACCCAACCTCGTGCCGAATGGCCAAGTATGGAGGTTGGTGTTATCTTCTTCGGGTGAGCAAGCTTGAGAAGCTGTACGAACACGTCCTACTACGCCGGTCGGATGCGAACGTCTCCTTCACCGAATTGGTCGCGCTTCTCAAGCGGCTAGGGTTTACGGTTCGGATCAGAGGAGATCATCACATCTTCTCGATGGAAGGCGTGGATGAGATCCTCAACCTGCAACCCAAACGTGGCAAAGCGAAGCCATACCAGGTTAAGCAAGTGCGTGACGTGATTCTGAAATACCACCTTCGTCTGGAGGGGTGAGAT
>CAYFWA010001040.1:1219-2453 GCA_964346625.1 uncultured Myxococcales bacterium | reverse complement strand
GGGCCCCGACCCCGACCCCGGACCCCCAATGGGCCGCCGAGGTCGAGCGCCTCACCGCCGCCGTCCAGAGGCAGTGGCAGGTGACGCAGCTCGACGTGCCGGCCGCCGACGTCGGGCCCCTGGATCACCTCGGGCGCCTCGCCGTGTTGGAGACGTCGTGCTGCCTCAGCCCCGACGGGGCGCGCCTCCTCAGCGCCACCGGCCACCACCGCTGGCTCTTCCTCGACGTGGTGGACGTGGCCTCCGGCCGCGTGCGGCGCCGGGGCCGGCTGCGGGCGCCCGTGGTGGTGGAGGGGACCTGCGACGTCACCTGGGAGCCGGATCGCCTGCGCCTCCTGGACCGGGATCACCGCCACCTCGTGGAGCTCGAGCCAGACGGGTGGGACGTGCTGGCCTGCCACGACCTCGCGGCGCTGGTACCCGACTCCGAGCGGATCGACTCGGTCCGCCTCGTGCCGGGCACGCCCTACGCCTGGATCGAGAGCTTCGACCTGGATCGCTACAGCTACCTGCGCACCTACGACCTGGCGCGGCGCCGGGTCGCCCGGGAGCTGGACAGCCACGGCGTGCACTTCGAGCCCGTGCCCGGAGCGACCCCGCGGGTCTTCGTGGACACCCGGGACCAGCACGGGCAGCTCTTCGACGGCCGCGGCGTGCCCCTTCCGGACGGCCGCGTCCGTTTGCCCGGGGAGCTCCACCAGGTCGGCGTGGACCCGGACGGGGAGCGGGTCTTCCTGGTGGTCGGCCTGGATCGCGGGCTCGACGAGGACGACGAGGACCTCGTGCTCGAGCTTCACATGGCCGAGCCGAGCCGCGGCGCCGAGCCCCGCCGCGTCCAGGTGCTGCCGGACCCCTTCGTGGAGGGGCACCACCTGCTGCACGTGCGCCCGGGCGGCCGCGAGCTCCTCGTGGCCTGGGCGCGCGCTTGCTACGACGTGGGCGGCGAGACGCGCTACGGCCTGCGGACCCTCCGGCAGGGAGCGGACGGTCGCTTCACCGCCACCCGGAAGTCGGCGCTGGAACCTCCCACCTGCGTGGCGCGGGACGTCCGCGGCCAACACGCCGTGCTGCTGCAGGGCCGCCTGCAGGGGGTGCGGGTCGACTCGATCTCCGCGCTCGTCCCCGCGCCCGACGCCGCGCTCGACGCCGAGGCCGCACACGACCCCGCGCTCGACGCCGACTCCGCGCCCGACGCCGCGCTCGACGCCGAGGCCGCCCCCGCGCTCGACGCCGA
>CAYFWA010001040.1:0-1119 GCA_964346625.1 uncultured Myxococcales bacterium | reverse complement strand
ACTCCGCGCCCGACGCCGCGCTCGACGCCGAGGCCGCCCCCGCGCTCGACGCCGAATCCGCACACGCCCCCGCGCCCGACGCCGACTCCGCACACGACCTCGCGCTCGACCCCGCGCCCGACGCCGAGGCCGCACACGACCCCGCGCTCGACTCCGCGTTCGACGCCGAGGCCGACCCCGCGCCGAGCGCCGCACCCGACCCCGCGCCCGACCCCGCGCCGAGCGCCGCACCCGACCCCGCGCCCGACCCCGCGCTCGACGCCGAGGTCAACCCCGACCCCCTGCTCGATCTCCACCTGCCCCGGCTCGACGCCGTGCAGTCCCTTTGCCGCTGGCAGTTCACGGCCCCGTTCGGGGACATGGAAGTCACCCCGCGGCCCCGGGACGAGGCGCCCCTCGGGGAGCGCCTCGAGACCCTGTGGCGGGAGCACCGGGACTCCCCCGAGCGCCTCGCTCAGCTCATCGCCGACAACACCTACGCCCCGGCCCCCGAGACCTGGGCGCTGCTCGACCGCGCCCTAGAGCGTCACCCCGACCACCTCCTGCTGCGGTTCCTGGACGCCGAAAGGCTCGCCCAGCACCGGCGCTGGAGCGAGGTCGAGGCCGCCCTGCACCCGGACCAGCTCGACCTCGACGCGCTGCCCTCGGCCGCGCAGGCCCACCGGCTGCACCTGCTCGGCCTGGCCGCCTTCCACCACCCCGACCGCGGCTCCGCCACCGCCGGCCCCGCCGCCAGCCCCACCGCCGGTCCCTTCGGCACCGCCGAGCAGCTCTTTCGCGAGGGCGCCGGGATCGGCAAGGACCCCTGCCACCTCGCGCGCTTCATCGAGTCCGTGGAGCCCCTCCCCGATCCCGACGAGGTCGGCCCCCTGATCGACGACCTCTTCGCCCTCGAGCGCGCCCACGGCTCCGTCATCGCCCTGCGCCTGCTCGTGCGCGAGGCCGACCGGCTCCTGGGGGACTTCGACCCCGCCGCCGACGAGCCCCTGGATCACGACGTGGCCGAGGCCGTGCGCCGGCTCCTGCAACGCAGCACCGTCTGGCGCTTCGCCGAGGTCCAGAGCCTCGCGCGCCTCACCGCCGCCCTGCTCAGCCTGCACCCCCAGGGCCCGTTCTCGC
>CAYFWA010001039.1:0-2456 GCA_964346625.1 uncultured Myxococcales bacterium | reverse complement strand
GGCCGCGCGCCACGCGCGCCGCCGCGCCGCGCCGCGCCGCCGGCCGCTCCCGCTCGCCCGGCGCCGACGCCCCCTGGCTCGCCCCGGAGTCGGCCTGCTTTTTACACGCGGGGGCTGAGACCAGAAACAGCGCCGCCGCGCAGGCCAGCGCCAGGGCGCCACGGCCCGGCCGACAACGCGACCCCCGGCCCGCCGCACGGCTCAATCCGGCGCGGTGGCTCGTCTCGCTCCGGCGTCCATGGCGCCGTTGCTCGTAGTGCTGGATCATGATGCTGACCTCCGCCCTCAACCCAAGGGCAGCGGTCATCATTTCAGCCCGCCGCGGGTCGCGTCAATCGAGAATCGACCGCGCGATTCACTCGCGCGGGGCGGGGGATGGGATAGCCTCCGTGAGATGAAATACGCGCAATGGCTCGAGCGCTTACGTACCCCCGGGACTGACCCCCATCTTCTTGCAAGCGGGAGCGTGCGGGCAGCGAACCTACGCTCATGCGGACAGCGAGCCTACGCTCGTGCGGACAGGGAGCCTACGCTCGTGCGGGCGGGGAGCCTACGCTCAGGAGGGATCCATCACCCGACCGGTGAACAGGATGGCACCGGTCTGCAGGTCGCGGATCAGGAAGATGAAGGGGCGATCCACGGTCATGGGCGTGGGCGTGGGCGGCGCCGAGGTGCCTAAGTCCACCACCACCGCGGTGGCCGCCGCGGCCTCGGTGCCCGCCTCGTTGACGTCCACGAAGGCCTTGTGGATCACCGCCCCGATGTAGAGGCTCTGCGTGCCGTCGATGCCCGAGAAGTCCGCCGCGCCGTACTGGAAGGCGTCCACCATGCCCAGGGCCTCGAGGGTGTCCTTGAGCATGAACGACGAGGTGTAGGAGAACTTGGGCAGAGTGAGCGCCAGGGGCGCATGGGACAGCCCCGCCAGCATCCCGTCCAGGCTAGCCGCGTCCAGGCCGGCGTCGATCTCGTCGAAGCGCCCCGCGTCGGGCAGCACCACCACCATGGACAGCTCCTCGCCGTCGTAGGGCAGCTCCACCGCCTGCCAGCCGTCCCCGGTGGCGTGCCGGAACGACTCCTCCTGGTACATCAGCGGCACGGTGACCTGCGACCCGTCGACCCGATGGAACGTCCCGTCCTCGGTGTCGGCCTCGTCGAATGGATGCAGCCAGGCCGCGTTGAAGTAGATGGCGTTGACCAGCACCAGGCGCGTGATGGTCTTGATCACGTCGGGCGGCAGCAGGTCCTCGATGCGGCCCTCGGTCTGGTTTTCCACCCAGGTGTTGATGGTGTCACGGCACCCTTCGGGATCGCTCTCGAAGTCCACCAGGTTGATGCCGGCGCCGTAGTGCAGGGCCAGCGTGTCCAGAAACGGCGCCTCGAAGGGGTAGCCGTCCTGGCCCCAGATGGAGTTCACGATGTGCAGGCGGAACCCCTGCCCGTCGGAGGCCTGGGCGTTTTCCCCCCGGCTCGCCAAGGTCAGGTCCAGCTCGTTCCACGCCGGGTGCAGCCGCGCGTCGAGCAGCGAAAAGTGCAGGGTGTCGGCCATCTCGACCGCCGTGTTGCCCCGGGCCCCGGCGTAGGTCATGGCCAGCGCCTGAGAGATGGAAAACGGCGACAGAAACAGATTGTCGTTGCCCGACCCCGCCGCGGCCAGCTCCTGGTACAGGTCGAAGGAAAACTCCGTGTTGCCCGTCACCAGGGCGTCCAGGTCGCCCTGGGGCACGTTGGGCGACAGGATCCGGCTCTCGTCGCTCCTGGCCTGGCTCGGCTCGAAGGTCGAGTCCTCCCCCGTGCCGCAGCCGCCCGCCACCCAGCCCACGGCCAAAACCCCAAACAAGGCCAAAACCCTGCCTACGGTCCCCCCCAACCGGCTCCCCGGCGCTCCCCGCCCGCCACGCCTTCGCATCGTCTTTGGACTGCGGCTCATCTGGTCAACGTAGCTCATCATGGTCATCCTCCCGGCTTTGGCCCGCCACCGCGCGGCATCTCCCGAGCTCGAGGCGGACCTTTTATGATCATAGTTGATCGTAGTTGATTTCGAGGTCCGATCCCACTGTCCTTACAACATCCGTGCCTACCCCACCGCGCAGCACTGCGACCCCACAGCAAGACGAGCGAAAGGCTCGTCTTTTTGCACGAAAGGCCGCGTTTTCGAGGAGTTTTCGAGGAGTTTTCGAGGATTTGAGGGCGCGCCCGATCCAGCGGCCTCGCCAGCAGCCGAAACCCCACCCTCAGTTTTCTGAAAAGGTGCGCTCCGCTGTCCCCTGGATTTTCGTCCAGCAGCGGCACGATGGTACTCTCCGGCCCGCCCGGTCCCCTGGCCTCCCCGAATAGCCGTTCCCATTACCGCTACACTCATGAGCGGAAAGCGCGGCGGAGCGTGCGGATGGCCGCGCGCAGTTCGGCTTTGTCGCGAAGCGACAAAACGTGTGTTTGAGCACGGCCGTCCGCACGCG
>CAYFWA010001038.1:0-2458 GCA_964346625.1 uncultured Myxococcales bacterium | reverse complement strand
CAGGCTCTTTCGGCGCATCACGACGGACGCCGGCAACACCTCGCAGTCGGTCGCCTCGGCGCCCTGAACTGGACACCTTATTCGTGACCGGGGCCTAATCGCTTGTCGTTTCGAAAACCTGCCGAGCTGTGGCGGGGCTGCGGCCGTGCGCCTGCGGCAGGGCTCCGGCGCCCCTGCGGGGCGCCGGGCCCCGCCGCGGCGCCGGCCATGACCTCATGGTGATCGATCCTGGCACCCGGAGCCATGAGAAATGCCACAACGCACCACCTGGTCCCGCCCCAGCCACGCCGCGCTGGTGCGTGATATGGTTGCCTGGATCCCACGCCTCGGCTGGATCTCTACTTCATACGAGGCACTGCCGAGAATTGCCACGGCGGTGAGCTTCCTGGGCGCGCGGTTCGTGGCGCTCCGGGCTTGAGGCCTGGCCGCGAGAGGCCTACACTCCGGAACGAATCGAACCACAGAAGGAGTGCAGAGATGGCGACCAACGAGACGTCGAACAAAGACGCTGCGCCGGGATTCACGTCCGAGAAGCGCGAAGACATCTGGGCTCTGCTCATCGCGGCGGGGGTACTGGGCGTGTGCATCGCCGCGCCAGATGCGGTGCACAACTTCTTCAAAAACCTAATCTATCTTCTCTAGGGCCGCTCGCCGCTCGTCCGAATCGCGGAGGAGGTTCCCATGAGTATCGTCCGATCCCTGGTCGTTCCTGGCTGGACCCGGATCATCCCCGGCCTGTTGGCCTGCGTCGTGTTCGCCTTCGCGGTTATGAACGTGGACCACATGCTCGGCGAATACCACAAGGCCAACGTGGCCGCGGAGGAGATCCCTGGCTTGGATCAGAAGATCGCCGCCGCAAAGATCAAGGGCGACAGGAAGGCTGTCGCGTCGCTGTCCGCGAAGCGAGCAAAGCACAAAAAGGCTCTCGCTGAGGTCGGTGGCAAGGTGGGCCAGAGCTGGAGCTGGGCGACGTTTTTGTATCAAAGCTTGCAGTTCAAGTACGTGGCCATGCTGCTGCTGGGGGGCATCCTGATCCGCAACACCATTGGAATCCCGGAGCTACTCAAGCCCGGCGTCGCCGTGGCGCGGCCACTGATCAAGCCCGGCATCATCATCTTGGGCGTCCACTACATCTGGACGGACGTACTGCGGGTGGGTGGGACCGGGATTCTGCTGGCCGCGGTGTTCATCTTCGGCACCGCCATCACCGTGATGTGGCTGTGCCGCCGCTTCGGCGTGAGCGATGGCCTGGGTGGCATCTTGGGGGCCGGCACCGGCGTCTGCGGCGTCTCGGCCATTATCGCCACGTCCCCCGTGGTGGGCGCCAAACCCCGAGACATGGCCTACGCCATCGGCACCATCCTGCTGTTCGGCACCGCGATGCTGTTTTTGATGCCCTACTTGGGCAAGACTCTGGGGGTGTCCCAGTCACAGTTCGGAGCCTGGGCGGCGCTCGCCATCCTGAACACGGCACAGCTCATCGCCGCCGCAGAGTGGTACGGCGACGAGGCACGCAACACGGCGGTGCTGATCAACGCGGCGCGCATCATGCTGATACCCCTCATCGTGGTGTTCGCGGTGTGGTTCTATGGGCTCAAGAGCAAGCGGCAGGACATCGGCTTTTGGTCCACCATGCGCAGCAAGTTCCCCCTGTTCATCCTGGGCTTCTTCGCCCTGATCCTCCTGAACAGCCTGAAGCTCGATTTCCTGGGGGGGACCGAGATCGCCTCCACACCGTTTTGGGCCATGAATTCGGTGTACAAGTGGTTTTTCGCCATCGGCTTCGCCGGCATCGGGCTGTCCATCTCCATCGATGACATGAAAAAGGCCGGCGGCATAGCCTTCTTCATCGGCTCCGGCGCGGCCATGGCCAAGATGGTCCTGGGCCTCATCGCGGTGCTCATCATCGGGGTCGAGCTGCTGCGGGTCACCGGTGACTAGCCACTCCGGCCCAGACGCCAACGGCGCCATTTTACTCGGCATCGACGGCGAGCCCCACACCCAAGCCGCCATCCGGTGGGCCCTTATGCTCGCCCGCGAGCAGGACCGCGACCTGGTGGCAGTGCACGTGCGGGATCCCTACCTGAAGCAGTTCGAGAAGGAACTCTATGCCCAGGGCCGGCAGGAGTACCTTCGACACGTGGACGACTGCCTGGCCGCGGTGGCGAGCCAGGCTACCGACCGGTTCGGCCACAGCGCCGATGCCGCGGGAGTGCGCTGGCGCGTAAAGATCCTGGACGGCGACCCCATCGAGCAGCTTTCGCGGGAGGCGCAACGCGGTGACTACGCGCTGCTCGTCCTCGGCCGCCGGCCTCGCCAGGGCTTCGCCGCGTGGCGCTCACGGGACCTGCCCGGTAAGCTCCTCGCCGCCGTTTCGAAGCCCGTGGTGGTGCTCGTTCCGGAGTCTTAGGGAGCGGGTCAAAATAAGGTCTGCAAGTCAGGGCGTCGAGGCGCCCGG
>CAYFWA010001037.1:0-2458 GCA_964346625.1 uncultured Myxococcales bacterium | reverse complement strand
AGAATTGATGGATCGGCGGCCGAATGCCGAAGTTATTCTTGCGCGAGCCCTTACTTGGAGCGGTGGACGAACACCCCGTCCCAGTGCTCGGGGGTCGCCTCGCGGTAGGCCTGGCAGCGCTCGCGGATGAGGCGCAGCAGGGGATCGAGGCGCTCGGCGTCCAGCCGAAAGACCGGGTCGGTGCCCCGCGCGCCCGCCGCCGGGACCGGGGGCGCGTCGGCCGGCGTGGGCGCGGCGAGGGGGGCGAGCGCCTCGTCCGCGGCGAGGGCGGCGATGGCCTCCAGCGCGTCGCCGAACCGGCCGTCGAAGTAGGCCTGCAAAATGGCGTCGGAGCGGTCGAGCCAGGGGGTCCAGGCCTCGTCGAGCGCGGCGCGGCGCAGCGGGGCGTACAGGGTCACCGGGATGCGCTTGCCCTTGACCTGCACCCGGTCCACGGTGCGCAGCCGCCAGGTCTCCGACAGGCGCGCGCCGGTGGTCTCGGACACCAGGATTGGCTGGGCGTAGCGCCGCGTGAGGGCCTCGATGCGCGAGGCCAGGTTCACCGCGTCACCGATGACGGTGTACTCGGTGCGGCTCTCGGAGCCGATGTTGCCCACCACCGCCTCGCCGGTGTGGATGCCCACCCCGATGGCCACCGGGTCGCGGCGGTCCGCGTTGAGCTCGGCGAGTCGCTCGAGCATGCTGCAGGCCGACTCCACGGCGCGCTCGGCCGCGTTGTCGAGGCGCTGGGGTGCGCCGTACAGGGCGAGGATGCCGTCGCCCAGATACTTGTTGATGGCGCCCCCCGCCTGCCGGATGGCGTCGTCCATGCGCGAGAAGTAGCGGTTGAGCAGCCGCACGAGATCCGTAGGGGTCATGCCCTCGGAAAGCGTGGTGAAGCCGCGGATGTCCGAAAACAGGATGGTCAGGTCCGTGGTCTCGCCGCCGAGCTCGATGTTGCCCGACAGGATGTCGCGCATCACGTCCGGCGACACGTAGCGGCCAAAGGTGGACTTGATGAAGTCGCGGTCCTTGAGGCCCACGGCCATCTCGTTGAACGAGCGGGTGAGCAGCCCGATCTCGTCGCGGCTGCTCACCTCCAGGTGCTGATCGTAGTCCCCCTCGGCGATGCGGCCCGCCTCGGTGGTCAGATTCTGGATGGGACGCACGATGTGCTGGCTGATGTAGCTGATGGTGAGCGCCAGCAGCGTCAGGGCCAGCAGCACGCCCACGCCGAAGATGAGCAGGAGCTGGCCGAGCGGCCGGTTCACCTCGTCGCGGGGCAGGTGGAACACCAGGGTCCAGCCGCTCTCGGGGATCCGGCTCAGCGTGACGTAATCGTCGCCCTCGTACAGCCGGGTGAGGTCGGCCGCGGCGCTGCGGTCTTTCCCGGGGCGCTTTTCGCGCGCCTGGTCGGCGCCCATCCCGACCCTCGGGTCCGCGCGCACGCTCGGGCTCGCGTTCGCGTCCTCACCTGCGTCCTTGGCGTGCTGCCGTGCGCCCTCGGAGCGTTGGCGGAACCGCTGGTAGAACTCGGCGTCGTCGGTCTGCTGGATCCGGGTCTCGAGCACGCGCTCGGCCTCGGGGTGGGCCACCACCCGGCCGGTGTCGTCCACCAGGTAGGCGTAGCTGCCGCGGCCGATGCGCACCGCCCCGACCCGGGTCACGATGCGGTCGAGGAACACGTCCATGGCCAGCATGCCCTGCAGCCGCCCGCCCCGGCGCACCGGTGTGGCGATGGTGACCACCAGACGCTTGGTGTACGGGTCGCGGTAGGGCTTGCTGAAGGCCGTGCGCCCGGCGGCCTTGGCTTTGCGATACCAGGGCCGCTTGCGCGGATCGTAGCCCGCGGGAGGCTGCCAGTCCGACCCCGTGAAAAACGCCCCGCCGGCCTCGAAGCCCTGATACAGGCTCTTGATGCAGCCGAAGCGCTGGCACATCTGCCGGAAAAACGGCCCGCGCTCCGCCTCGGGCAGCATCCCGGCGCCCTGGCGCAGGGCCACCACCTCGAGCATCTCGCTCTTTTCGCGCAGCCAGCCGTTGATGGACACGGCCGCCAGCGCCACCCGCATCCGGCTCTTTTGCTGCAGCTCGGTCACCAGCATCTGTCGGGCCAGCAGGTAGATCACCGCCGCCAGCACCAGCAGCACCCCGCTCGCGGCCAGCAGCACCCGCAGAAGCATCTTGTTGCGCAGCTTCTCGTCGAAGGCCATCGCCTCGCGTGGGCCCACCTCGGCGGATGGGGCCGAGCCGCGAGCCTCCGCGCTTCCTTTGGAGCGAGCCTCGTCCATAGCCGTGTTGTAACAAAGTTCCACCGATCCCAGTTGGAAATCATGAGCTCGTGGACATTCACCCACGCGATGTTCGAGACGAAGGCTGCCCGGACGCCTTCCTCGTGATCGAGGCCGACCCCCGCGCCGGCACCCACCGCATCTTCAACTGGGACCAGCTCGAGTGGTACGCCCACTGGGCCGACCCC
>CAYFWA010001036.1:0-2461 GCA_964346625.1 uncultured Myxococcales bacterium | reverse complement strand
GGTTAAATATCCCGCAATATTCGCCCTCTTCACGCCTTGCCAGCCGCGCGCCTCGACGCCCTGACTTGCAGACCTTATTTTGACCCGCTCCCTAAGGCCCCGCCCACCGCGTCCGCCGCGCCTGCCGGACACCGGCGTCGCGGAGATTCCCCACCACCGACAGGTGCTGGCCCACCCGCGGGCCGTCGCGCCGGTAGGAGTGGTACCGGCGCGCATCGCAGTGGGTGCAGCCCGGCGGGACGTCGATGTGCTCGGAGGCCAGCCCCGCGCGCTGCAGCGCCAGCCGCGCCGCGGTCCACAGATCCACGTGGGAACGCCTGTCGCCACGGGCGCGGTCCGGGGTGGGCGATTTCTCCTCTGGCCGTCGCACGAGCCCGGGCTCGCCAGGAAAGGCCTCGGCGAAGGCGTCCACCACCTCCGGGCCCACCTCGAAACAGCAAGGGCCGATGCTGGGGCCGAGGGCCGCGCGCAGATTTTGCGGGCGGCTGCCCAGCCGCTGCCGCAGGGTTTTTACGGCGGCCTCCAGCACGCCCGCCACCAGCCCCCGCCAGCCGGCGTGAACGGCCGCCACCGCCGGGCCGGTGGCGTCGGCGATGAGCGCCGGGACGCAGTCGGCCGTAATCACCCCCACGGTCACCCCCGGCTGGCCCGTGACCAGGAAGTCCGCCCGGTTCGCGTAGACCTGCTTTACCGGCTGGCCCGTGACGTGCACCCCCTCGCGGCCGTGTACCTGGAAGACCCGGTAGAGGCGGTGGGGATCGTAGCCCAGGTGCTCCGCGAGCAGTCGGTGGTTCTGGGCCACGGCCTCGCGCTCCTCGGGCCACTTGGGGCTGAAGTTCAGCGAGGAGAAGACCCCCTCGCTGACCCCGCCGCGGCGGGTGGTGAACCCGTGCACCCGACCGGGCAGGTCGAGCAGGGGCGACTGGACAACATCGGGGGTGGGGACGGGATCGGTCATCGGGTTCGGCCTCCGGTGGGGGCGAGCGCCCGAGGGCTCGGCCGCGCACGGTGATGTTGTGTTCGACCCTGCGTCACGGTCTCGCGGTGCGTCACGGTCTCGTTCCCATGCTCGCGTTCACGCCGTGGCGGGGCCGGCGCCCGGTGCATCCGGCGCGCCGGGCGCGTCCGGCGCGCTCGGTGATCCCAGCGCACGCGCGGCGGCGAGCGCCGCGGCCATGTCCGCCGGGGCCGGCGTCTCGAACCGCAAGGGCTCGCCGCTGATCGGGTGGGAAAAGCCGAGCAGCGCGGCGTGCAGCGCCTGGCGACCCAGGCGCCGAGCGACCCGACGCAGGGCCGGATCGCGCGGAGCCCGACCGTAGATCGGATCGCCCAGCAGGGGCGCGCCGTGCTCGGCGAGGTGAACCCGCACCTGATGGGTGCGGCCGGTCTCCAGGGTCGCGCGCACCACGGACAGCGGGCCCGCGTGCTCGATCACCTCGTAGTGGGTCACCGCGCGCTTGCCCTCCGCGGGGCGCAGTCGCGACGTGAACCGCTTGCGGTGCACCGGGTGGCGACCGTGGCGGGTGTCGAAGGTGCCCCGGACGGCGGGGGGCGCGCCCACCGTGAGGGCCAGATAGGATCGCTGCAGGCGGTGCTCGGCGAACTGGGCGGCGAGCCCCAGGTGCGCCGCGTCGGACTTGGAGACCACCATCACCCCGGAGGTGTCCTTGTCCAGCCGGTGCACGATGCCAGGGCGCTGCCGACCGCCCACGGCGGACAGCGCGCCGCAGTGGTGCAAAAGCGCGTTGACCAGGGTCCCCGCGGGGTGCCCGGCCGCGGGGTGGACCACCAGCCCGGCGGGCTTGTCCACCACCACCAGGTGCGCGTCCTCGAACAGGATGGGCACCGGGATGTCCTCGGGCTCGGCGGTGTCGGGGGTGGGCGGCGGCGGCTCGTAGCGCACCGTCTCGCCGACGCGCAGCCGGTGCTTGGGACGCACCGGCGCGCCGTCCACGGTCACCGCTCCCGCCTCCAGGTGGCGCTGGATCTGCGAGCGGGTGGCGTCGGTGCGCGCCGCCAGGAACACGTCCACCCGCACGCCCGCGTCGTCTGCGTCTACGGTGAAGGAGCGCCCCGCTACCAAATCTTGGACTTCACGTGTCCCTTGGACTTGATCATCACGTCCACGATGGCGCGTTCGTAGAGATTGAGGCCGAAGATGTCGTCGGTGACCCGGGACTTATACAGCTCCCGACCCTCCTTGATCTCCTCGGACAGCTCATCGAAGACGTTGTCGTTCTGGATCGCCTTGGTCAGTCGCTCTTCGTTGTAGAGCATCAGATCCGAGGCGATGGCCCGGGCCAGCATGCGGGCGCGATCGGGGTTGTCGTACTTGGCCATGGCGTCAGCTCCTCCAATGGCCCATGGTAGCCCGACGAAGGGCCCGCGTCAAAAAGCGCGCACAGCCCGACGGTTGGACGGGCCCCAACGACCGAATGGCCGCCCCGACTCCCGACCCCCG
>CAYFWA010001035.1:0-2465 GCA_964346625.1 uncultured Myxococcales bacterium | reverse complement strand
GTCGAGGCGGGTCGCGGTGTCGAGGCGGGTTGCGGTGTCGAGGCGGGTCGCGGTGGTGGGGCTGGTCGCGGCGGCAGGGCTGGCCGCGGTGGGAGCGGGGGGGTGCAAGCGGCTGCAGGAGAAGCAGGCCCTGCGCAAGTACGCCGCGAAGGAGCCACGGCTGGTGGAGGCGCGGGCGGCCGTGGTGGGGCTGGACCCCACGCTGCAGCAGAAGGTCAAGACCGCGGACACCGCGGGCCTGAGGCGCTTTCTCAAGGATCGATACCTGCCGCGCCTGCGCCGGTGGGTGGGCGTCCTGCGCGGGCTGCCCGCCCGCACGGCGCGGCTGAAGCGGATCCGCGACCGCTACCTCGCCGTGCTGGAGCGCACCCTGGAGGCCCACGAGGGCTTCGCCGATGGGCTGGGCAGCACGTCCCGGGTCGAGGCGTGGGCGGTTTTGCAGCAGGCGCGACGGCGCCGCGTGGAGGCGCGAGAGCGCTACCGCCGGGACCTGGACGCGTACTACCGCGAGCACGACCTCCGCCGGTCGAAGCGCTGATGCCCTCCGTCCCCGTCCCCGTCCCCGTTTCCGTACCGGGCGCCGGGCGCCGCGCCGAAGGTGCCGTCACGTCGCTGCGGAGCCTTGCCTGGCAGCATCGGTGGCGCTATCTGGCGGGTTTCCTTCTGTTGGCGGTTACCGCCGGGGCCGTACAGTCGGTGCCCTTGTGCCCCTCACGGATCTGCGCGGGGCCTTCGGCTATGCACCGCAGGACGCCTGGTTGCTATCGGGCACGCTGCGCGAGAATTTGCGGTGGGGGCTGCCTCGACGGGAGGCCGAGCGGCTTTCGCCCGCCGAGGTAGACGCCCGGCTGCAGCGCGCGGTGAGCCAGGCCGGGCTCGAGCCCGACCTGGCGGCCCTGCCCCAGGGCCTCGACACCGTGATGGGGGAGCGGGGCGTGCTGCTGTCGGGGGGACAGCGGCAGCGGGTCTGCCTCGCCCGGGCCCTGGTGGGGGGCGCGCCCATTCTGCTGCTCGACGACTGCCTGTCCGCGGTGGACGTCCAGGTGGAGCGGCGGATCCTGCGGGCGCTGCGGGAGCAGCTCCGCGAGCGGACGCTGCTGCTGGTCACCCACCGCCCCACGGCGCTGTCGGGCATGGATCGCATCGTGGTGCTCGATGGGGGCCGGGTGGTGGAGACGGGCCGCCACGATGAGCTGCTGTCCGCTGGCGGGCGCTACGCGGCCCTGTACCGCGATCAGCTCCGCGCCCAGGCCTTCGAGGGCAACGCCGCCGGAGATCTCACCGACGGGCCCGCTGCGAGGTCAGAGGCGGGGCCCGGTGCGGCGTCCGGTAAGAGGCCCGAGCAGGGCGCGTCGCCCGAGCGGGGAGAGACCCCATGAGGCCCAGCGCCAGACACCGCCGCGACGTGCGGGGACCCGGAACCGGTTCCGGTTCCGGTTCCGAGGAGGGCGCCCCCCTGCTCGACCGGGCGCTGCTCGGGCGGCTGTGGGTCTATCTGCGACCGCACCGGGGCCTGCTGCTGCTGCAGCTTCTGATCCTGCCCCTGGCGGTGATCGCCGAGGCGGCCCAACCCTATCTGGCCAAGGTGATCATAGACGACTTCGTGGTGCCCGGCAACGCCGCCGGCCTGTGGGTGCCGGTGGTGGGCTACGTCGCGCTGCTCGCCCTGGGCGCCGGGGTGCAGTATGCCAACTTCCTGCTGGGGACCCGGCTGGGGGCGCGGACCGTGCACGACATGCGGGTGTCGCTGTACCGCCACGTGCTGAGCCGCGCCAAGGGGTTTTTCGACCGGGAGCCGGTGGGCCGGCTGATGACGCGGCTGACCTCTGATTTGGAGTCCATCGCCGAGCTGTTCGCCTCGGGCATTGTGCTGGTGGCCGCGGATCTGCTCAAGCTCGTGGTGGTGCTCGGCCTGATGATCTGGCTGTCGGCCAAGCTCGCCGCGGTGTCGGGGGGCGTGCTGGTGCTGCTCGCGGGGTTCGTGCTGCTGTTTCGGGTGGTGCTGCGCCGGGCCCACCGGCGCATCCGCGAGGCGGTGGCCGCGCTCAACGTCTACATCCAGGAGCACCTGGCGGGGCAGCGGGTGGTGACGCTTTTGAATCGTCAGCGGCCCGTGCGCGCGGAGTTTTCCCGCCGTAACGACCGCCTGCTGGGGGTTAGTTTCGCGGCGGTTCGGCTCGACGCGGTGCTGTTCGCGGTGGTGGAGGCCCTGGGCTCGGTGGCCGTGGCCGCCATCCTCTGGGTGGGGGGCGGAGATCTGCTGTCGGGCCGCATCTCCTTCGGAACCCTGGTGGCCTTCATCGCCTACACCCAGCAGCTGTTCGGCCCGCTGCGGGATCTGTCGGCACGCTTCGCCGTGCTGCAGGCCGCCATGGCCGGCCTGGAGAAGGTCTTCGGCCTGCTGGATGCGGGGAGACCCGACGCGGGCGTCACCGCCGCCCGCGTCGGGTCTCCCCGCATCCAGC
>CAYFWA010001034.1:1575-2469 GCA_964346625.1 uncultured Myxococcales bacterium | reverse complement strand
AGCCGGGCGCCTCGGCGCCCTGAACTGGACACCTTATTCGTGACCGGGGCCTTACTACCCAACGAACGGCAACGAGGTGCCTTTCCCCGCAGCGGCGCGAAACCCAGAGGCTCGGGGGTGCGCCCACTCATTCGGGCGCGCGCACCAGCTCCAGCAGATCCTGCAGGCTCGTCACCGCGGGCACGTCGGGGGGCGGATCGGCCTCGGCGCGGTGGATCAGCACCCCGGTGAGGCCGGCGGCGCGGGCGCCGTGGATGTCGTCGGTGACGCTGTCGCCCACCATCACGGTGTGACGGGGATCCACCTGCAGGGACTCCATGGCCAGCTCGAAGATCCGCGGGCCGGGCTTGCGCACGCCCACCTGGGCCGAGACCATCACGGCCTCCCACGAGACGCCGAAGTCGAGCCCCTCCAGAATCCGCAGCAGACGCGTGTCCCAGTTGGACACGATGCCCAGCCGCAGTCCCCGCTGCGACAGCTCCTGCAGGGTCGGCCGCGCGTCGTCGAACATCTGCCAGGTGCTGGGCTCTCCAAAGTGTCCGTACAGGTCCTCGAACCACTGCTCCGGATCCTCGGTGAGGCCCGGAATCCGTTCGGCCACGCCGAAGCACAGTCGGCGCCACATGGCCCGATCCGCTTCGTCCGAGGCCACGTAGCCATCGGCGCCGCTCGCCATATCCTGGCGGGCCTGGCCAAACAGCTCCGCGAAATGATGGCGGATCTGGGGCACCAGCTCCGCGACGGGGATCCCACTGGAGCGCGCGTACTGCGCGTAGATCCGCTCCACGGTGCGGACCGGCTTGATCAGGGTGAGCCCTGCGTCGAACAGCACGGCCCGAACCTCCTCGGGGGTATCGACCTCGGTTGACCAGAAAATCGCCATCGCACCTCCTG
>CAYFWA010001034.1:0-1475 GCA_964346625.1 uncultured Myxococcales bacterium | reverse complement strand
TCTCGCTCGCTGTCTCGCTCGCTGTCTCGCTCGCTGTCTCGCTCGCTGTCTCGCTCGCTGTCTCGCTTTGGGTGTATCCCACGCCTTGGCCGAATGCAAACCGCGCCCAGGACTCCCTGGACGAAGGCCTCGGAGCCCCCCCCCACGGCAGCCGTATTCAGCGATATCCTTGACTTCCTCCGGGGATGCTCTAATATCTCGGCCGATGGAAGTCGGGTACATCTGCGACCGGTGTGAAGCCTTCAACAGCCTGGGGAGCGCGAGCTGCGCCGCCTGTGGGGCTACTCTCGCCGCGGAGTCGGTTGCGGCTGGGGCCGCGGCCCCGGCCCCAACCCCGGCACCGCCAGCTCAGGAGGCCTCCATGTCCAACAACGCCTGCCCTGCCTGTGGCGCGAACAACCCCGCTGGAAACAAGTTCTGCGGCTCCTGCGGCAACCCGATGGAGGCCGGCACCGGCGGGACGCCGGCGCCGGGAGGCGGCGACGCCCCGCCGGCTGCGCCGCCCCCGGAGGCGGCGCAGCCGGCCGCGGCCCAGACGATGTTCTTCGGCGCCATGCAGACGCCGGGCCGGGCCAAGCTGATCCTGATCAAGGGCCAGGGCATGGACGGTATGACCTACTACCTGCAGTCCAACGAGCACATCGCCGGGCGCTCCGAGGGCCCCATCCAGTTCAACGAGCTCGACCCGCTGCTGTCGCCCCGTCACGCGAACTTCACCTACGTGAACAACCAGCTCCACGTGAAGGATCTCGACAGCACCAACGGCGTATTCCTCCGGGCGCGAGCGCCGGTGCAGCTCAGCTCTGGCGACACCTTCCTGGTGGGCGAGCAGCTTTTGCGCGTGGAGCGCAGCAGCGCCGACGACGCCCCGGTGCACGACGACACGGGCACCTATTTCTATGCCAGCCCGCGCACGCCCTGCCAGTTCATCCTGGTGCAGCTTCTGCACGGCGGGGCCGAGGGGGCCATCTTCACCTCCTCCAAGTCCAACATCCGCATCGGGCGAGACGGCAACGATCTGAACTTCCCCGACGACCACTTCATCTCCGGCTCCCACGCCGAGATCGCCAGCAACCCCGACGGGAGCTTCACCCTCACGGATCTGGGCTCCAAGAACGGGACCTTCTACCGCATCAAGTCCGACAACCCGCTTCACCACGGCGACTACGTGTTCATCGGCCAGCAGCTCTTGCGCGTGGAGATCACCTGAGCGACGCAGACAGAATTGCGCCTCGGCGCCCTCGGTGCGTCGAACTCATTCTTGCGCGAGCCCTTAGGGAGCGGGTCAAAATAAACTCTGCACTCGGGACGCCGATCCATCCCGGCCCGCGGCGTCGCTCGTCGGTTAAATATCCACCAATATTCGCCCTCCTCGCTCCTTGCGGGCCGGGCGCCTCGACGCCCTGACTTGCACACCTTATTTCTACGGCGTCACGATCCGGTTGGATTGGGGCTGAAGGGGGTCAGCAGCGGCG
>CAYFWA010001033.1:0-2470 GCA_964346625.1 uncultured Myxococcales bacterium | reverse complement strand
ATTCCCCAGTATTACAGTGTGTTAGCAGAAACTAACCGGATCGTGACGCCGTAGCCTTATTTTGACCCGCTCCCTTAGGAGGCTGGTCAAAATAAACTCTGCACTCGGGACGCCGATCCATCCCGGCCCGCGGCGTCGCTCGTCGGTTAAATATCCACCAATATTCGCCCTCCTCGCTCCTTGCGGGCCGGGCGCCTCGACGCCCTGACTTGCAGACCTTATTTTGACCAGCCTCCTTACTTTTGAGAAGCCTCCTTACCCGCCGCACTTGGCCGACAGGGTCTTCACGTGCTGCTTGACGAAGAAGTCGCCAGGACGAAGGCGCTGGTATCGCTTGAACCAGCGCAGGGCCGCGCAGGGGCGTCCGAGCCGCAGATAGCACTGCGCCACGTACTTGAGCGAGGGGGCATGGCTGGGCTTTTTGCGTAGCGCCGCCCGGAAGTGTTTGAGGGCGGTGGCGTAGGCCCCACTGGACCACGCGGCGCGCGCGGCGCGGTACTCGCCATCGAAGCCCGAGGCTGGGGGGCGTTCGCGGGGGCGTTCGCGGAGGCGTTCGCGGTGCCGATCCCGCGGCGCGCCCCGCCTGGGCCGCACACGCCTGGCGCGCGCACGTCGACGCCGGATCTGCCGCCGACGCAGGCGGGGGTGGGCCCGGCGCGCGACATGGTGGCGGCGGGAAGCGGGGGCGGCGGCGGCGGCCGCCACCGCGAGGCGCGAGTCGGGGGCGTCGTCGGGGGCGTCGCCGGCGGCGTCCGCCACCGCTGCGGCCGCGTCCGTGGCGCTGGGTGCGGGTACGGCGTCGAGTGCCGCCCCGGAGGCCGGGCCTCCGACGTCGGCGGTCCGGCCAGAGGCCTGCGCGGCGCCTGCGCGGCGCGCAGACCCGGTGCGGTCGGAGCCCGCCCCCCGGCCGAGAACGAGCCAGGCCACGGCGGCCACCGCCAGGATTCCCAGGATCCCCAGGCCGGCCGGCAGCGCCCAGCGCGCCCCCCCGGTGCGACGGGCCGCCACCTCGGGCGCCTCTCCCGCCGCCGGGGCGGTGTCTCCGGTGGCCGGCGCCGCGCTGGCGGGAGCGTCCGTCTCCCCTCGTCCGACGCGCTCTGCGAGGCGGGTGAGCTCCTGGCGGAACGCAGCCACCGAGGGGGGCCGTTGGTCCGGATCCTTGGCCAGACCGCGCAAGATGAGCTCTTCGAGGATGGGCGGGATGTCCAGATCCGGGCGGAGATCGCTGGGTTTCGGGGGCTGCTCGGTGAGGTGCTTGGTGACGCAGCCCAGGGCGGTCTCGGCGGTAAAGGGCAGCCGCGCGGTGACCATCTGATAGAGAATCACCGCCAGGGAATACAGGTCGCTGCGCCCGTCGAGGGGCTCCCCGCGCGCCTGCTCGGGGGACATGTATTCCGGCGTCCCGCAGACCATCCCGGCCATGGTGATGGCCGATTCCCCGCTGGCATCCTGCACCTTGGCGATGCCGAAGTCGCACACCTTGACGAAGTCCGGCTCGCCCCGACGGTGCTGGACCATGATGTTCTCGGGCTTTAGATCCCGGTGAACGATCTTCTGGTGGTGGGCCTCGTCCAGAGCCAGGCACACCTGATCGAGGATTCGGACCGTCCGCTCGAGATCGAGGGGGCCGTCTTCGTGGATCACGTCATGGAGGCTGCGCCCCTCGAGCAACTCCATGGCGATGTAGAGCAGGTCGTCGTCCTGCCCGAAATCCATGATGGTGATGGAGTTGGGGTGATTGAGGGTAAAGGCGCTCTTGGCCTCCCGGTGAAAGCGTCGGGCCAGGCTCTCGTCGCCGGTGAGGTGCTCGTGGAGCACCTTCACCGCGATCTTCTGGGAAAGCGACAGGTGCTCGGCTCGGTAGACCCGCCCCATGGCGCCCACACCCAGCAACTTCTCCAAGCGAAACTTCCCCACCAGAACCCGATCCAGCAGTGGATCCGGCGCGCTCTCGGCGCCCCCGACCGGGGAGTGCTCGGGAAACTCGTCCTGCTCGGACATGACAGCGTGGCCTCCGCCCGGCGGGCGGCTCACCCTGCCGGGCCAAGTCGGGATTATAGCCCCCGCCCATGCCCCTGGCAAACGAGCTAACCTTTTCTAATCCCTTCAATACTGTTGACTCCCCCCTCACTGGATGCTAGCGTTTTTCGCCGCGTGGTAGGCCACCGAGCAGCTACGCGGATCCCATCGCTTCTGGCCGGTCGGAGGACCCCGTGATCGTCTGTAAACGCTGTGGCAGAGAGAACCAGGACCACTACAAATTCTGCCTGGGATGCGGTGCGGAGCTCACCAAGACCTCGTCCACCCTGGCTCCGACACCGGCACAGAGCGAGGGCGCGGCACGATCCCCGGCTCCGCCGCCCTCTGCTCCTCCACAGGGTAGCCCGCCGCCAGCGGCGGCGCCGCCCCAAGCCGGTCCGCCCCCGGCCGCGGCGCCGCCCCAAGCCGGTCCGCCCCCGGCCGCGGCGCC
>CAYFWA010001032.1:0-2473 GCA_964346625.1 uncultured Myxococcales bacterium | reverse complement strand
CTACATCTCCGCCCCTTCGAGGCGCGCGTCGGTCAGGTCGGTGTCGGTCAGATTCGCCCCGGCCAGATCCGCGCCCCGCAACGTCGCCGCCTCCAGCCGCGCCCCGCTCAGGTCCGCCCCCGCGAGATCGGCGCCGCTCAAGTCCGCCCCCGTCAGCCGGGCTCTGGCCAGCTTCGCCTGGCTGAGATCGGCGCCGCTGAGGTCCGCCCCCGCGAGATCGGCGCCGCTGAGGTCCGCACCGCTGAGGTCCGCCCCGGCGAGCTCCGCCCGCTCGAGCCGGGCGTCGGCCAGGTCGGCGCCGCTCAGGTCCGCCCCGCTCAGATCCACGCCCAGCAGCGTCGCCGCGCCGAGGCGCGCGCCGCTGAGGTCCGCCCCGCTGAGGTCCGCCTCGCGCAGGTCCGCCTCGCGCAGGTCCACCTCGCGCAGATCCGCCCCTGCGAGATCCGCGCCGGCCAGCTCCTCCCCGCGCAGCGCGGCGCCTCGCAGATCCTCCCCACTGGGCAGCTCCCCGCCAGGCGGCGGGCGGGGGGGCGGTGCGTGTCGGGCGCTCGTTTTCGGGCTCGGACCCGGCTTCGGACCCGGCTTCGGACCCGGCTTCGGACCCGGCTTCGGACCCGGCTTCGGATCGTCGGTCATGGGCTCACTTCCCCCGCCAGGCGTCGTGATGACGGCGCCCGAGTTGCTCCTCGGCATCGTCCACGCGCTCGAAGCCGTGTTGACCGAAGGCGTCGCGCAGGGCCTGCACCAGCGCGGCGGGCTGGCGCACGGTGCGCAGGGCGTCCCAGCCGCAGAGCGCGGCGGCCAGGGCCGGCACGGGCACCCCGCCCTGGGCGCCGAAGGCCACCACCTGCCGCCAGGGCGCCTCCAGCGCGCTGAGGCGAGACTGGAGCTCTGCGTCGAGCAGCAGGCTCGGCAGCTCGGGCTGCGCCGCCAGGGCGGCGGCCAGCGGCTCGAGGGCGGCGCAGCGCAGGATGCAGCCCGCCCGCCAGGCGCGCGCGAGCCGCGCCGCGTCCAGGGGCCACGCCTCGGCCCGCGCCGCGGCCCGCAGCAGCCGAAACCCCTCCACCAGGGCCAGCCACCGGCCCGCCTCCACGGCGGCGGCCACCGCGGCCTCCGGGTCGGCGCCGAGCAGCGCCTGACCGTCGCTGGGGACGAGACGTCGCGGTAGACAGCCAGGGGGGTAGTCCCATCCCCCCTCGCCCCGAAAAAGCGCGGTTTTTCGGGGCTCACCCTTAGGAGGCTGGTCAAAATAATCTGTGCAGTCGGGACGCCGATCCATCCCGGCCCGCGGCGTCACTCGTCGGTTAAATATACACCAATATTCGCCCTCCTCGCTCCTTGCGGGCCGAGCCCCTCGACGCCCTGACTTGCACACCTTATTTTGACCAGCCTCCTTAATCATCGCGCTTCGCGTCGCTGCAAGGAAAGGCGTTGGATCGCCGTTTTGGCGGTTTTCGTTTCTACGAGACACTTGAGCGGTTACGCGCTGCGATCCGCGGAGCTGCGCACGCTCCTCGCCGGGCGACGACAAGAGCCGCGCCCCAACCGCGGCCTCGACGGTGGGCAGGGCCACGCCGTAGCGCAGCGCGGCCTCCACGGTCCAGCGTCCCGTCCCGCTGGCGCCGGCCACGTCCCGCACGCGATCGATAAGGGGCCGACCCTGCTCGTCGGGCGTGGCGAGCACCCGGGCGCCGAGCTCCAACAGATACGAGCGCCGCCGGCCCCGGTTCCACCGGGCAAAGACGGCGGCCACCGCCGCGTGCGGGTAACCCAGGCCCCGGTTGAGCAGCATCCAGGCCTCGGCGAGGATCTGCATCTCGGCGTACTCGATGCCGTTGTGCACCATCTTGGCGAAGTGCCCCGCGCCCTCGGGGCCCACCCAGGTAGCGCACGGCACCCCGTCCACGGCCCGCGCGGCCAGGGACGTGAGCAGCGGCGCCGCCCGCTCCCAGGCCGCCCGTGAGCCGCCCGCCATCAGGGCCGGACCGTGGCGCGCCCCCTCGGGCCCACCCGAAAGGCCCAGGCCCATCCAGAGGATGCCCCGCGGGCCCAGCCGACGCGCGCGGCGCCCCGTGTCCTCGTAATGCGAGTTGCCCGCGTCCACGATGAGATCTCCGGGCCCCAGGAGTAGCTCCAGCTCCCGGGATGCCGCCTCCACCGCGTGTCCAGCGGGCAGCAGCAAAAACACCACGCGCGGGGGCGGCAGCGCCGAGACGAGCTCGGCCAACGTGGCCGCTCCCGCGGCCTCGGCCAACGCGTCCGGTCCTTCGGTCACCGCGGCGACGGCTTCGGGCGACGTGTCGAACACCTGCAGCGGCACGCCCAGGCCGGCCAGCCGCCCGGCCAGGGCCCTGCCCATGGCGCCGAGCCCCACCAGGCCCACCCCCGACCCCATCCCGGGGCCGCCCCTCGACCGCCCCCCCCCCCCCCGCCGCATCGTCGGTAGGATCGAGACCAGCCGCAGCACGCGCAG
>CAYFWA010001031.1:0-2480 GCA_964346625.1 uncultured Myxococcales bacterium | reverse complement strand
CCACTGAGGTTGAGTGGTCGAGAACAGAAGCCGCCTGGGGTGCCCTGGGGGGGCGCGGCGGGGCGCCGGGCGGAGACCACAGCGCAAATGGCTCCATACGAGCCGTTGTGCAGATATTCGTGGTTTGGGGGGTAGTGTGAGACGTTTGAGGGGTAGCTCGTATCGGCATCTCAGGGGGGCTGTCCCAGCCCCCCTCGCCGCGAAAAAGCGCGGTTTTTCGGGGCTCATCCTCAATCGGCGCTTCGCGCCAGTCAGCCTTGGTTGCTTGGCGGGCCGCGGAGTTCCAGCGGGCCTCGGAGTGTCAGCGGGCCGCGGAGCCAGCGCGGCGGGTCTGGGGCTCCGCGTTGGCGAAGCGGCTGGGTGCTACTCGAGGCGCTGGCCAATGCGCTCGGCGGCGCGGTCGGCCATGGCCATGATGGTGAGTTGGGGGTTCACCGCGGTGGGGCCCGGCACCGTGGAGCCGTCCACCAAAAAGAGGTTTTTCACCTGGTGGGTCTCGTGGTCGAAGCTCACCACGCTGTGGTACGGATCGTGCCCCATGCGGGCCGTACCCAGGGGGTGGAACACCGTCCAGACGAAGTCCGAGGCCGCCGGGCGGTGCTGCCGGTAGCGGGCCAGGTCGTCCAGGCTCTCGACGACGGGCATGCGGTGGCCCAGGGGGTAGCAGCGCTTGGCCCCGGCGGCCAGGAACATCTCCATAATTTTGCTGGTGCCGCGGACCATCTGGGAGAGGTCCTGCTTCTGCAGCCAGTAGGTGATCAGCGGCGTGCCCCCCGGACCCACCCGCACGCGGCCGTTCTGGGTGGCGTCCTTGGCCAGCACGCCCATGGACGCGATCCGGTCGTACTGATCCATGAAACGCGTCAGGCGCTGGCCGTAGACGGGGTAGGCGTTGGGCGCCATGTTGATGTCCAACCCCACGCCCACCAGCAGGATACCGTCGCGGTGGAACTCGTCCACGGCCACGCCCTGGGGGATGTGCTTGTAGGCCTCCACCGGCTCGTCGAACAGGCCCGAGGCAGGAACGCCGGGGTGGATGGACAGGTTGGCGCCGAGCTGACCGCTGCGGTTGCACAGCCCCTGCTTGAGCAGCAGCATGGGGGTGGGCACCGCGCCGCCGGCCAGCACCACCACGCGCCCGCGTACCCGGATGGGGCGCCCGGTCTCGGCCGACTCGGCGCGCACGCCCACGGCCGTGCCGTTTTCCATCAGCACCTCGGTGGCCCGGGCCTCGGTGATCAGCAATGCGCCGCGGGCCAGGGCCTTGGGGATGTAGGAGACGTCCATGCTCTTGCGGGCGCCCGAGGGGCAGCCCCAGTCGCAGCAGCCCTGTCCGTCGCAGTCCGGGGCGTTGCGCGGGATCTTGAAGTGCGACCACCCCAGCGCGTCGCAGCCACGGGCCACGATGTCCCGGATGGGACCGATGGTCTTGTCGTCGTTGGGGGCGATGGAAAGCTGCCGCTCCACGCGGTCGAAGTGAGGCGTGAGTCGTTCGGCGGTCAGCTCGTCGGTCTGCAGCCGCTCGCACCACTCGTCCAGGATCCAGGGCGGCGTGCGGAAGCAGGTGCCGGTGTTGATGGCGGTGGAGCCTCCCACCAGGCGGCCCATGAGCACGGGCACCACCGCGTTGCCCACGGCGGCCACCGTGCCGTGGCCGCGGTAGAACTTGCGCGTGGCCTCGATGCCGCTGCCCCGAAAGGCGTCGCGGCGGTAGAGCTTGCCCTCCTCCAGGAAGACCACGGCGTGGCCCTGCTCGGCCAGCTCCTTGCCCACGATGGCGCCGCCGGGGCCGGTGCCTACAACCACCGCGTCGCACTCGAGGGGTTCGTCGTCTTCCCACTGCTCACCGCTCTCCACCTGCTGGAGCCACCGCACCGGCTCTGGCGCGCCGCCCTTGGGGAACTCCACCCCGTAGGAGGCGTACACCTCCGTGCTGTCGAAGTGCGAGATCTTCAGCAGATTGCCCAGCAAGAACAGGGGCCAGCGCAGCAGCGCGGAGCGCTCCCACCGCCCCAGCAGCGCGTCCTGCACATCGGGGGGGGCCTGGTGAAACCGCGAGCCTACGCTCAGCCGCGCGGCCCAGTCGAAGCCGAGCAGGGCGTGCTTGATCACCTGCTGCATCACGGGGCCCATGTCCGAGCAGAGGTCGAGGAACGTCTCCACCGTACGCTCGTCTCCCCCCGGGATCCGCTCTCCCGCGGGGATCATGGCCCGGGCCAGGCTCAACGCGGCCCGGCGCTGGGCCGGCGAGAGCGTCGGAGTGCCCGCCCGCCGTCCGTTGGTGCCGGAGGCCGAGTCGGAAGCGGTGTCGGAGGCCGACTTGGAACCTGTGTCGGGAATGGCGTTGAAAGCCGCGTCGGAAGCCGCGTCGGAAGCCGCGTCGGAAGCCGCGTCGGAAGCCGCGTCGGAAGTCGCGTCGGAAGCCGCGTCGGAAGCGGCGTCGGAAGCCGCGTCGGAAGCGGCGTCGGAAGCGGCGTCGG
>CAYFWA010001030.1:0-2484 GCA_964346625.1 uncultured Myxococcales bacterium | reverse complement strand
GGGCCCGGGGCCCGGTACGCGCCCGGGGCCGGGTACGCGCTTTCGGTGCGCTGCTCGTGTTCGCGTCGTCGTTGTCGCTCCCGCGGTCGCCGTCGCTCCCGTCATCGTCCGCGTCCGGATCCTCGCCGTTGGCCCGGCGCAGCATGTCCAGGGTCTCCTGGCGGACGCGGCGCTGGTAGGCCTCCTGGCGGGCGCGGACCACCTCGTCGGAGGCGAACTTGCGGGCGAGGCCGAGCAGCCGGGGCCGCTCGCCGCGGCGGCGGCGCACGCGCACCACGGTGCCGGGGAACCGGTCGCCGTGCCAGGCGTGGCGCCAGCCAGCGGGCAGGGCGGGGCGGGACCACTCGAACAGAAAGCGCGCGTCCAGCGGCGAGAGGTTCACACAGCCGTGGGAGCGGACCCGTCCAAAGGAGTCGTGCCAGTAGGCGCCGTGCAGGGCCTGGCCCTTCCAGAAGAACATGGACCAGGGCACCGACTCGGCGAGGTACTCCTCGTCGGCGCCGGCCTCGTTGGCCATGTCCACCTCGGAGACCTTCCAGTAGACCCGGAAGATGCCGTGGCGGGTCTCGTGGCCCTCCTTGCCCGTGGAGATCAGGGTGGCGAACACGGGGCGATGACCCTCGTAGGCCACGATCATCTGCTGGTCGAGGTCGACGTCGATCCAGCGCTCGTCGGCGGTGACGCCGGGGGGCGGGGGCTCGCGGTGGGCCACGCGCACGCCCCGGGCCTTGATCCACTGGCAGGGGCCCACCCGCAGGTAGCGCTCGCGGCGGTCGTAGCGGCCCTTGCGCACCACCGTGCCGAGCACGTTCACGGCGGTGTAGCGCTTGAGGCGGCCCACCCCCTTGCGCCGATCCGGGCTGTGGTAGACCGCGACGCCGCGCTTTTTGGGCCCCTTGAAGCGCACGATGGCCAGGGGCAGGCGCAGGTCGTTGTCGGGGGGATTGTGCAGGAGGAAGGATCCCGAGTTGGACTCGGACTTGGACTTGGACTCGGACTTGGACTTGGACTTGGACTTGAATCCAGTGCCGGCGCTGGAGTCTCCCCGCTGAACGGCCCGGGCGGCGGCGAGGGCAGCGTCGATCGCCGCGCTGGCGGGATCCGCGGCGCCGTGCCCCGCGGCGCCGTGCCCCGCGGCGCCGTGCCCCGCGGCGCCCCCGGCATCCCCGGCCTCGTGGGCGTGTCCGCCGAGGCGGAAGCCGTGGTACTTGGAGGGCACGTGCCGCGCGATGCGATCGATGGGCACGTACAGCCCCTTGGTGGTCTTCCAGTAGTTCTGCTTTTCGATGCGCACGAAGCGCCCGTAGCGGATGAAAAAGCCCGCGGGCAGGTGGCGGGCCACGTCCTGGCTCTTCGCGGCGCTGCGGCTGCGGTAGGCCGGCGCCCCGCCGCGGCGGATGTAGCCGTAGCGGCCCGGCGTGATGCGGCCCTCGGGCACCTGCGGCTGCAGCACGAAGCGCGGGGCCCGCTCGTCGGGGCGCATGCGCGTGGTGCAGACGTAGGCGTAGGGCCCCAGGGCCATCCAGCCCGCGCGGCAGCCGGCCCGGCCGGCGTAGCCGTGTACGGCGATGCGGGTGCCCTTTTGGAGCCGGCCCACGGCCTCGGCGTCGTGATCCGGGGCGTAGCGGATCCGGATGTAGCCGAGGGCCCGCAGGGAGCGGGTGCTCTTTTTCGCGCGGGGGTGGCGGCGCGAAAGCGCCAACGCGTAGCGGGTCACGCCCGCGGGATTCACGTGGGGCGGGCGGTGGGCGGGCAGAGGCTGCGGGTCGTCCAGTCCGGGCACCGCGATCCACTTCGCGAGGTTCTTGGCGGCCTCCTGCTCGAGCTCGCCCTGCTCACAGGTGAGGGGGGCGCCGCTGGTCTTCCGGGCGCCGGGGCCGTTGGCTCCCTGGCCGTCGCCGTCTGTGGCGCCGTCGCCGCCAGCAGGCTCGTCGGGGTTGGCGGCGTGGCGCACGCCGGGCAGCCCGTCCTTTTTGTAGACCAGCGCCGGCAGGGGGCGTTGCTTGCCCCGGCTGCCCGCCTCCGAGGAGCACCCCGAGCAGCCCGCCGACAGCAGGGCTGCGCCCGGCAGGGCCGCCGCCGGCAGGCCGGCCGCCCAGGCGGCACCCACGAGCGCTGCGAGGATCACTGAAGAGCCGGATCTGATTCCTTCGTAACCATTCAGGGGCACCGTAGGACCGAAATTGCGCGAAAAAGCGATCTGGCGCCTTTCCCTGCAGCGGCGCGAAGCGCGGTGATTGGGGGTGAGCCCCGAAAACCCCCGCTTTTTCGGGGCGAGGGGGGATGGGACATCCCCCCTGAACGTGTACATTCCTTCGATATTCCGGTCGGTTCGATTCATGGGCCTCAACAAGTTTGTCAACAGTCACAACATCCCTTCGCCGAGTGTCGCTCAGGTGGCAAAAGCGGGCAAAAAAACGGCTCTTTGACGGCTCTTTGACGGCTCTTTGACGGCTCTTTGACGGCTCTTTGACGGCGCTGAGA
>CAYFWA010001029.1:0-2484 GCA_964346625.1 uncultured Myxococcales bacterium | reverse complement strand
GTAGCGTGGGCAGTCGGGTGGGCAGTCGGGTGGGCAGTCGCGGCCACGCACCCGATCGCGGACGGGGGGGCGGTCGATTTCTCCCTTGGCGCCCTGGTCCACTGCGGCGACGGAGTCGGCGCCCCAGCCGGCACCGGGACGGAAGCCGTCCAAAAAGGCCGCGTACGAGACCGAGCAAGAGGAAGAGCAAGAGGAAGAGCAAGAGGAAGAGCAAGAGGAAGAGCGCGAGCGAAGCGGGATCCTCGTGGTGGACGACGACGACACCATCCGGCACCTCATCGGGCGGTTCTGCCAACGCCTGGGGTACCGGTGCCGGATGGCCGCTGACGGCGAGACGGCCCTGGAAGTTTTACGGTCAGACATCGATCTGGTGCTCCTGGACTTCACCATGCCGGGGATCAACGGCCTCGATGTGCTCGAGTACGTGCGGAGCACCGAGCCCTATACCGATGTCCCGGTGATCATGATCACCGGGAACGTCGGCCGGGGCCTGCGCATCTCCGCCCTGGAGGCCGGCGCCAACGACTTTTTGAACAAGCCCTTCGACCTCAACGAGCTCAAGGCGCGCACGGCGTCCGTGCTCAAGATGCGTCGCGCCCAGGTCAAGCTCGAGCGCCAGCGCAAGAACCTGGAGCGCCTGGTGCTAGAGCGGACCGCCGATCTCGAGAAGGCCCTGCAGGAGGCCGACCGGGCCCACGACGTGCTTGAGGAGTCCTACCTCGACACCCTGCGCCGGCTCAGCGTTGCGGCGGAGTACAAGGACGAGCTCACCGCCAACCACGTGGCGCGGGTGGGGAGCTTTGTGGAGCTCATCGGTCTCAAGCTGGGCATGCCACGAGCCGAGCTCGACATCCTGTGCGAGGGCAGCCGCCTGCACGACCTCGGAAAGATCGGCGTTCCGGACGCGATCCTGCTCAAGCCGGGCCGCTTCACGCCCGAGGACCGCAAGGTCATGGAACGCCACTGCGAGATCGGCGCCCGCATCCTGTCGGGGAGCCGCTCGAACATCCTCGAGGCGGCGCGGGTCATCGCCATGACCCACCACGAGTGGTGGGACGGCAGCGGCTATCCGGCCGGGCTGAAGGGCGACAAGATCCCCCTGTACGGTCGCATCTGTGCCGTGGCCGACGTCTTCGACGCGCTCACCTCCCGCCGGCCCTACAAGCAAGCCCTGTCCAACGAGGAGGCGTTCCGCATCATGTCCGAGGGCCGGGGGCGACAGTTCGAGCCGCGGCTGCTGGACTTCTTCCTCGAGAGCGAAGCCGAGATCGAGGCCATCCAGCAGCGCTACAGCGCCGCCGTGGCGCAGGCCAGCCCGCTACAGGAGTACTACCTCGAGCACCCCCCCACGGAGTGACGAGCGAGGGGGGAGGTCCGCGATTCAGCTCGAGACCTTCACCGCGGTGCCGGTGGACAGCAGATACACGCCGGCCACCACCGCGGCGATCAGCGCCGCGGCCAGGGGGCGGGGGTAGCGAGCGTACAGCAGCGCCTCGAGGCAGATGGGCGTGACGATGGCGGCAGAGTTCACCGCGGGCACCACCTCCAGAGCGCGGCCCTCGAGAAAGCCGATCTGGGTGGTGACCATGGCGCCGATTCCCACGGCGAAGGCGACGTAGGGATAGGGGTTGGCGAGCTGCCCCACGAAGTCGCCGCCCGCCTTCACCAGGGCCGCGTCGGCCAGGAAAAAAGAGGAGCCGAGACAGATCCCGGCGAGGCCGCCCCAGGCCACCGCGTGCAGGCGGGGCGCCAGCCGGGCCAGGACGCAGGCCGCGACACCGACGCTCGCGGGAATGGCGAGGGATCGCACCAGGGGCCAGGTCTCGAAGCTGCGCGCCGGCGGCGGCTGCAGCCCCCCGAGGTACCCGAGCGCCGAGGTCCCCACCACCACCAGCAGGATGCCGAGGCCGTCGCGGCGGTTGATGGGCTCCCCCACCACGCGGCTCGCGAAGATCACCAACCCGATGAGGCCCACGCCGGTCATGGCCCCGATGGTGGAGGGGGACTCGGTGAGCTTCATGCCCAGCGACACGGGCACCGCGGCGGTGGCCGTGAGGCCCATGCCCAGCAGCCACACCCTGAGCTCCCGCCGATGCCGCGCCGAGAGCATGCCCCACCCCTCGCGCAGCACGTGAACCTTCAGCTTCTGTACCCCCTTGCCGACGTTGATGGACAGCGCGCCCACCGCGCCGAGCAGCGCCCCGAGAAAGAAGGTGGTGTTCATGAACAGCACATGGGTCGGGCGTTGCAGTAGAGTGGGTTGACCAACCGGGCCTGGATCAGGATAGCCCAAGGGCCTTGCTCCGTCGAGCCTCGCGCCCCCCCATTACTCCGCAAAGTCACAACAGTGATCGGTTCTTCGTTTTTTGGGTGGCTATTCGTCGGCGTTTTGTATCGCCTCTTACGGACGCTGCGATGCAACTGTGGTCCACTCCGGGCGTCGTTATCAAGCTCGTTTGCCGTAGGAGCCCAGGCACCGGTGCC
>CAYFWA010001028.1:0-2488 GCA_964346625.1 uncultured Myxococcales bacterium | reverse complement strand
CGGGGCGCCGGGCCCCGCCGCGGCGCCGGCCATGACCTCATGGTGATCGATCCTGAGCGTAGTCCCCCGCCGCTTGCCGCCTGATACGATGTGCTATAAATGAGCGCGATGCGGGTATTGCACCTGTCCGATCTGCACCTCTCCCGATTCGGTGAGTCCGTCCGATGGACCCCCACCGGGGACGAGGACGACGCCGACGTGCTCCACGTCTGGCGACGCTGGCGGATCGAGGGCCTGCGCTCCAGCAAGCGGCGCCGACCCGACAAGCTGCGCCTGGTGGACCCCCAGGGCGTGATCCACAGGGTCCGGGGCTGGCCCAGGCGCGACGACCGGGCCATCCAGGCGCTGCTCGGCCTCGCCATGGAGCGCCACCGGACCTCGGCTCACCGGTTGATCCGGCACCACCCGAGCGCCGAGGACCTCCAGGCGCTGCTGCAGGTGGATCCGGTGAACACCAACCTGCGCTTTTTGCAGATGCTGCACCAGGTGTTGCCGCTCGATCCCGACGTGATTTTGCTCACTGGCGACATCACGGACAACGGCTTCGGCTACCGCCTCGTCACCCACTACCTGGCGCCCTGGGTCGAGCGCGGGCGGCTGCTGGCAGTGCCGGGCAACCACGACACCTACGACATGTTCCCGGGCCGCGGCCGCCAGGATCGTCGCCAGGTCAAGGAGCAGCGATACGGTCGGTTCGCCGAGAAGCTCGGGCTGGTGCCCGGAGAGTCGGGGGCCTGGCTGCGGCGCATCGAGGACCTGGCCTTCGTGGGGCTCGACTCCTGTAACCCTCCGCGGACCCTGCTGTCGGCCAGCGGCGCCGTGACCGCGGAGCAGCTCTCGTGGCTCCAGCAGCAGACCGAGCATCCGGTGTATCGGGAGGCCCGTTTGCGCGTCGGCCTGGTGCACCACCACCTGCTGCGCATGCCCTTCGCCGTGGGCAAGCGCAACCCCATCGAGATGACCATGCGGCTGCGCAACTCCGCGGAGGTGATGGAGGCCTGCCGTCGCTCCCACGTGGACATCCTGTACAACGGCCACCGACACCACGGCTACCTGGTACAGCTCCCCGCCCACCCCACGGTCATCTCCTCGCCCTCGTCCACCCGGGGCTGCAAGTTCGCCAAGTCGGACTACGTCTGGCTGTCTCACCTGGGCGGCGCGCACCCGCACACCGAGATGCACCCCTTCGAGGGCTACCGGGCGGACGCCGCCACTGCGGCAATCGAGCCGGACGAGGAGTAGCGCCGGCCGCCCCCTGAGCTCGACCGGATCGCCTCGCCCGTTTGCGGGCGCAGCGGCCGGAGCCCCCCCCACAAAAAAAAACGGCCCCCGACAAGGGGGGCCGTTTGGGAGCTTGTGCCCCGTGACGGTCGCTAGGAAGCGACCGCCATGGGGCTTTGGCTTTGGCTTTGGGTCGATCGACCGCTACATCATGCCGCCCATGCCGCCCATGCCGCCGCCGCCGGCGGGCATCGGGGGCTCTTCCTTGGGGATCTCGGCCACGAGGGCCTCGGTGGTGATCATCAGCCCCGCCACGCTGGCCGCGTTCTGCAGCGCGATGCGCGTGACCTTGGTGGGATCGATGACGCCGGCCTTGATGAGATCCTCGTACTTCTCGGTGTAGGCGTTGTAGCCGTGGCCGCCCTTGCCCTCCTTGACGGCCTGCACCACGATGGAGCCCTCCACCCCGGCGTTCAGCGCGATCTGGCGCAGGGGCTCCTCCACGGCGCGGCGTACGATGTCCACGCCCACGGCCTGGGCTTCGTTGACCTCGAGCTTGGACAGGCCCTTGGTGCAGCGCAAAAGCGCCACGCCGCCGCCGGGCACGATGCCCTCTTCCACGGCCGCGCGGGTCGCGTTCAGGGCGTCCTCCACCCGGGCCTTCTTCTCCTTCATCTCGGTCTCGGTGGCGGCGCCCACCTGGATGACGGCCACGCCGCCGACGATCTTGGCCAGCCGCTCCTGCAGCTTCTCGCGATCGTAGTCCGAGGTGGTGTCCTCGATCTGGTTGCGGATCTGCTTGACGCGGGCCTGGATGTCGGTTTTCTTGCCGGCGCCGTCCACGATGGTGGTGTTCTCCTTGTCCACCGTGACACTCTTGGCCTTGCCCAGATCCTGCACGGTCAGGTTCTCGAGCTTGATGCCGAGATCCTCGGTGACCGCCCGCCCGCCGGTGAGGATGGCGATGTCCTTGAGCATCTCCTTGCGCCGGTCCCCGAAGCCCGGGGCCTTCACGGCGCAGATCTGCAAGGTGCCGCGCAGCTTGTTCACCACCAGCGTGGCGAGGGCCTCACCGTCGATGTCCTCGGCGATGATGAGCAGCGGCTTGCTGACCTTGGCCACCTGCTCGAGCACGGGCAGCAGGTCCTTCATGTTGGAGATCTTCTTCTCGTAGGTCAGCACGAGGCAGTCCTCGAGCTCACACTTCATGGAGTCGGCGTCGGTGACGAAGTACGGCGACAGGTAGCCGCGGTCGAACTGCATCCCG
>CAYFWA010001027.1:0-2491 GCA_964346625.1 uncultured Myxococcales bacterium | reverse complement strand
CGTCCTGCATCCCATGGGCTGGGACGCCTTCGGGTTGCCCACCGAGAACTACGCCATCCAGACCGGCGTGCACCCGGCGGAGGCCACCCGCCACAACGTGGAGAACTTCCGGCGCCAGATCCGCTCCTTGGGCTTTTCCTACGACTGGTCGCGGGAGGTGAACACCAGCGATCCGCGCTACTACCGCTGGACGCAGTGGATCTTTGTCAAGCTCTACGAGCAGGGGCTGGCCTACCAGCAGCAGATGCCCATCAACTGGTGCCCCTCGTGCAAGACCGGGCTGGCCAACGAGGAGGTCAAAGACGGCGGCTGCGATCGCTGCGGCGCCGCCGTGGAGCAGCGGCCGCTGCGCCAGTGGATGCTCCGGATCACGGCCTACGCCGATCGGCTGCTCGAGGGCCTCGACGAGCTGGACTGGCCTGAGGGCATCAAGCAGATGCAGCGCGACTGGATCGGTCGCAGCGAGGGCGCCAACGTGCGCTTCGCGGTCCCGTTGGCGGGCGAGACGATCCAGGTCTACACCACGCGCCCCGATACGCTGTTCGGGGCGACCTACATGGTCCTGGCGCCCGAGCACCCGCTGGCAGAGCGGATCACTACCGCCGAGCAGCGCGCTGCCGTAGAGGCCTACCGCGAGGCCGCCCGCCACAAAAGCGAGCTCGAACGCACGGATTTGGCGAAGGAAAAAACCGGAGAGTTCACCGGGGCCTACGCCATCAACCCGGTCAACGACGCCGAGATCCCCATCTGGGTGGCCGACTACGTCCTTTTGTCCTACGGCACCGGCGCCATCATGGCGGTGCCGGGCCACGATCAGCGCGACTGGGAGTTCGCCACCCGCTTCGGGCTGCCCATCGTGGAGGTGGTCTCCGGCGGCGATCTCAGCCAGGGGGCCTACGAGGGTGACGGCCCCCACGTCAACTCCGGGATTCTCGATGGTCTGGAGGTGGCCGAAGCCTGCGAGAAGATCACCGCCCGGCTCGAGGCCCGGGGTCAGGGCGAGGCCACGGTGAACTACCGGCTGCGCGACTGGGTCTTTTCTCGCCAGCGTTACTGGGGGGAGCCCTTCCCGTTGATCCACCTCGAGGACGGCACCGTGAAGCCGCTGCCCGAGTCGGAGCTGCCGCTCACGCTGCCCGAGGTGGAGCGGATCCTGCCGGCCGAGACCGGCGAGAGCCCCCTGGTCAACGCGCCGGACTGGGTGCAGACCACCGATCCGGACACCGGCGCGCCGGCCTGGCGCGAGACCAACACCATGCCCCAGTGGGCGGGCTCGTGCTGGTACTACCTGCGGTTCATCGACCCTCAAAACGATCAGGCGCCCTGGGACCCGGACAAGGAGCGCTACTGGATGCCGGTGGACCTGTACGTCGGCGGCGCCGAGCACGCCGTGCTCCACCTGCTCTACGCGCGGTTTTGGCACAAGGTCCTTTATGATCTGGGGCTCGTGTCCACCGCCGAGCCCTTCGCGCGCCTGGTCAACCAGGGGCTCATCCTGGGCGAGGACCGGGAGAAGATGTCCAAGTCCCGGGGCAACGTGGTCAACCCCGACGAGATCATCGCCGAGCACGGCGCGGACGCCTTTCGCTGCTACGAGATGTTCATGGGCCCGCTGGAGGTGGTCAAGCCCTGGTCCACCCGCGCCGTGGCGGGGGTGCGGCGCTGGCTCGAGCGGAGCTGGCGGCTGATCTGTGACGCCGAGGGCGAGGTGCTCGAGGCCGTCGGGGACGTCGAGGCCCCCGAGCCCCTGCAGCGCCTGATCCACAAGACCGTCCAGGCGGTGACCCTGGATCTCGAGGGCCTGCGGTTCAACACCGCCATCGCCCGGCTCATGGAGTGCGTCACGGGTCTCACCGCCGAGACCGTGCGCCCCCGCGCCGCGCTGGAGACGTATCTTCTGCTCATGGCGCCCTTCGCGCCGCACCTGGCCGAGGAGCTGTGGCAGAAGCTGGGCCACGCCGAGACGTTGGCCTACGAGCCCTGGCCGCGCTACGATGAAGACCTGGCCCGAGATCCCCAGATCGAGCTGGTGGTCCAGGTCAACAGCAAGGTCCGGGCGCGGCTGCAGGTGCCGGCCGACGTGCAGCAGGAAGACGCCCTCGCCCGGGCCCGCGCCGACGAGCACGTGCAGCAGTTCACCGCGGGCAAGACCCTGGTCAAGGAGGTCTTCGTGCCCCCGCGCCCCGGCAAGACCCCCCTGGTCAACCTCGTGGTAAAGGGGTGAACCGGGTCAGGGGTGAATGGATGAACCGGGGAACCCGGTGAAGAAGAGAGCCGGGGAACCTGGTGAAGGGATGGTAACCGTTCAGGGGTCTGGTAGGACCGAAAGCGCGCGAAATTGCGATATGACAGCTTTCCCTGCAGCGGCGCGAAGCTGGGATGATTGGGGGTGAGCCCCGAAAAACCGCGCTTTTTCGGGGCGAGGGGGGGATGGGACTTAGGCCCCGGTCACGAATAAGGTGTCCAGTTCAGGGCGCCGAGGCGCCCGGCT
>CAYFWA010001026.1:0-2492 GCA_964346625.1 uncultured Myxococcales bacterium | reverse complement strand
GGCTGGCGTCTGGGGGCAGATCCTCTATACTACCGCGACCATGAGACAGACAGGTACCGTCGTCTTCGCCGTCGTCGCTGCGGGGGGCCTCGCTCTGGGGCTCGTGCTCGTGCTCGGGCTCGGGCTGGGGGTGGGCGCCTGCTCCAAAAAGCAGGCCGAGGGGAAAAAGGGCGCAGGCAAGGTCGGGGCCGCCGGCTCCACCGATCCCCGCCTCACCGGGGCGCGCCCGGGAGCGCCCCGGTCGAGCCACGAGAGCCGTCGCCCTCGTCGGCGCTGCAAGCCCCACCCCCCCGAGCCGGTGGTGCCCGATCCCGATGGCACCCCCAACGCCAAGGAGCGACTGGCCAAGTGGACCCGCACCCTCTCGGTGCGCAAGAAGCTCAAGGTCTACCGCGAGCCGTCCACCGAGGCGGCGCCCGAGGGGGAGATCAAGAAGTACTCCCGGCTGCCGCTGCGCGCCTACGTCAAGGGCCGAGACGGCTGCCGCAGTTACTGGATGCGCGTGGCGCCCCGCGGCTGGGTGTGCGGCGATCACCTCAAGCCGGATCGCCGGGCCACGCTGATGCGGACCCAGCCCATCATGGACAAGGGGAACATGCTCCCCGGTCGCTACGCCTGGGTACGCAAGGGCGGGGCCAACAAGTACCCCAACCGCGAGGCCGCCCTCGCCGACAAGCCCCACGGCACGATCCAGGGCGGCTTCATCCTGCGCTGGAAAAAGAACGTCTCGCTGGGCGGGAAGCTCTACTGGCAGATCTCCACCAACTACCTGGTGCCAGCCGACAAGCTGCTGCGCCACCGGCCCTCGGAGTACGCCGGCGCCGATCTGCGCGAGCTGGACTTCATGGTGCCCATCGCCATCGTCCGGGCCAAGACCAAGGGCGCGGCGGTGTTCGACAAGCCCGCCGGGAGCGAGATCGATCGCGTGAAGCACCACTCCCTCCACGAGATCTTCGAGTCCAAGCGGGTGGTGCGCACCAAGTACTACCGCATCGGCAAGGGGCGCTGGATCCTGGCCCGCCGCGTGATCTCGGCCTGGCCCACCGAGCCCCCGCCCGGCATCAAGCCCTGCGAGAAGTGGATCGACATCGTCATCGAGCACCAGTCCCTGGTGGCCTGGGAGGGCAACGAGCCGGTGTACGCCACCATGCTCTCGTCGGGGGACAAGAAGCACCCCACCAAGTACGGCATCTTCCGGCTGTGGTGGAAAAAAGCCGAGACCGACATGACCTCGTCGATGGCCGGCAGCGAGGCCTACCGCGTGGACGACGTGCCCTGGGCGCAGTTTTTCTACCTCGGTCAGGCCCTGCACGGCGCCTACTGGCACTCCGAGTGGGGCAACCGCCGCAGCCACGGCTGCGTCAACCTGTCACCCAAGGACGCCAAGTGGCTCTACGACTGGACCGCGCCCCACGTGCCCGACGGCTGGACCAGCCGCTACGCCGACGAGAAGCACCCCGGCACCATCGTGCGCGTGCGCCACAAGGTGGACCACGAGGTGCCCTTTTTGCGCTACTCGCGCAAGCTCGCCCCCCCCGAGGCGGTCGAGCGGCTGGACAACGCCTACAAGGAGCGCATGCGCAAAAAGACCCTGCGCATGCTCGAGCGTCAGGGCAATTGAGGCCGGCACCGCCCTCGTCTCCCGTCGCCGTAGCGTAGACGCAATCCCTCGAACGAAGGCAAGGTGATCACCATGGATCTGGGACTGACCGATCGACGGGTGTTCGTGGCGGCGGGCAGCCGCGGCATCGGCTACGCCTGCGCGGCGGAGTTCGCGCGCCAGGGCGCCCGGGTGGCGCTTTGCGGCCGCACCGGCGCAGATCTGGAGCGGGCCGCGGCGGCCCTCGGGGCTGACTCCAAGACCGGGGCCGTGGCCGTGCGCGCCGATCTGGCCACCGCCGAGGGGCCAGCGCGCTTCGTGGACGAGGCCACCGAGCAGCTCGGGCCTCCCGACACCCTGGTGGTCAACGCCGGCGGCCCGCCGTCGGCGGACCTCGAATCGCTGGACGACGCGGCCTGGCAGGCGGGCTTCGAGCTGACGCTGCTGTCGGCCGTGCGCCTGTGCCGCTCGGTGCTGCCGGGCATGCGCGAGCGCGGCCTGGGTCGCCTCGTGTTTATCACGAGCCTGAGCGTGAAGCAGCCCCTGGAGCGCATGGCCCTGTCCAACGCCCTGCGCAGCGGGGTCACCGCGCTGTGCAAGACCCTGGTGCTCGAGGCCTCGGGCGACGGGGTGACAGCCAACTGCGTGGCCCCCGGCTTCACCGCCACCGAGCGTCTCGGCCAGCTCGCCGACACCCTGGCCGCGGCCCGCGGCGCGACCGCCGACGAGGTCCGCGCCGGCTGGGAATCGGCCGTGCCCGCCGGCCGCCTCGCCGAGCCCGAGGAGGTGGCCCGCGCCGTGGTGTTTCTCGGCGCCCCCGCCTCCGGCTACATCAACGGGCAGACCTTGGTCGTCGACGGCGGCTGGACCCGAGGTCTGCTGTGAAGGGGGT